>CAYFHK010000048.1:0-19052 GCA_964342585.1 uncultured Caulobacterales bacterium
GAGAGCCGCCAGCACGCCTTCGATATGGCGGGCGCGATCAAGGAAATCACGGACGAGCTCGGCATCGGCTTCGTCTATAAGACGAGCTTTGACAAAGCGAACCGCACGAGCCTGTCTGGCAAACGCGGCTTGGGGCTCGATGGCGCGCTGCCAGTCTTCGCTGATTTAAAGGCGGAGCTTGGCGTGCCGACGCTCACGGATATTCATGAGCGGGAGCAATGCGCTGAGGTCGGGGAAGTGGTCGACGTGCTGCAGATCCCAGCCTTCCTCTGTCGTCAGACGGATCTTTTGGTGGCTGCGGCCGAGACCGGCCGTGTCATTAAGATCAAGAAGGGCCAGTTCCTGGCGCCGTGGGACATGAAAAACGTCGTGGCCAAGGTGACAGGCTCGGGCAATCCCAATGTGCTCGTGACAGAACGCGGCGCGAGTTTTGGGTATAATACGCTGGTCACGGATTTTCGCGGGCTGCCCGCCATGGCGCGGGATATCGGCGCGCCGGTGATCATCGATGCGACCCATTCCGTGCAACAGCCCGGTGGGCAGGGTGCGTCTTCCGGCGGGCAGCGTGAAATGGTGCCGACAATCGCGCGCGCCGCGGTAGCCGTTGGCGTGGCGGGCGTCTTTGCCGAGACCCATCAGGACCCGGACAATGCGCCCTCCGATGGGCCGAACATGATCCCGCTGCACTGGCTGCGCGGATTCCTCGAAGAGCTCAAAGCGCTCGATGAGGTGGCGAAGGCCCGCAAGCAATTGCATTGGTTTGCCGAGGCGTGAGCGCTGCGGACTGGTCACGATATTGGCGCGAGGCCGGGGCCCAAACAGGCCAATCCTTCCTCGGCGATGGCGTTGGGGATCATGAAGGGATAGCCCGATTTTGGGGGGACGCCTTTCAGAGCGCGTCGCCGACGGATCAAGTGGTCGATGTGGCGAGCGGCGCGGGGGCGGTCCTATCCTTCGCGAAACAGGCGGGCCTCTCAAAGCTTTTCGCGACCGACATTGCGCCCGAAGCCATCGAGGCGCTCTCTGCCAGATTGCCAGGCGTGCGCGGGATCGTCTGTGGCGTCGACGCCATTCCCTTGCCCGATCAGTCTGCCCACTGGGTGACGAGCCAATTCGGCGTGGAATATGCGCCTGAAAGCGCCATCGCCGAGATGGCCCGGTTGGTTGCGAAAAGCGGTATGCTCCGTGCCCTGATCCACTATCGCGATGGGGCGATCACACGCCAGGCCTCGCGCGATGTCTCAGCAGTGGCGCAATTTCTGGAGAGCGATTTTGTTGAGGCCTACCGTGCCTTGATCGGTGCTGCGTTTGCGCAGGATGCCTCGGCGATGCAGGCCGCCGCAGCGCGTTTCGCCAAGGTGGAGCCGCAAATCGCCGCGCTCGCCAAGACGCCCGGCGCAGGCCTCATCGCGCATTTCCACAGTGGCGCGAGACAACTCTGGGATCGGCGCGCCGCCTATGCCGAAACGGATATCACCGGTTGGGTCGACGGGATGATGGCGAGCTTATTGTCGTTCAGACATCGGATGGAAGCCATGCTCGCGGCAGCAAAGGACGAAGCTGGTATACACAGCGTGGCCGATACGCTCTCCGCCGCAGGCCTTTCAGCAATCACGGTGACGCCGCTGACGCTCTATGCGGGCGATCCGCCGGCGGCATGGGCCGTCAGCGCAAAGCGAGGCTGAGCCAAGACGTTTGTGCCGAGAATAATAAAGCCCCGCGCATCACACGCAGGGCTTTCTGTTTATGCAGTTACCGCAATCGTACGTTACACCAACGCGCCATCAAACAGCGCAAGAAGGCGGGCCCACGCTTTTTCAGCCGCCTCTTCGTTGTAGACGCGGCTATCTGGCGGGCACCAACCGTGGAGCGCGCCTTCATAGACCTCCATCTCTACGTTGAGATCCGCCGCTTCGAACGCTTCACGCATGATGGTCTTGTGGTCCGGGGCCTGTTCGTCATCATTCTCAGCGATGGCGACGAGGAAGTCGGCATCCGCCTGCGGAATAAGAAGATGTGGGCTGCTATCGCCATCGGTGACCATGCGGCTGCCGTGGAAGGTGGCGCCAGCGCCGATACGATCAGCAAAGAATGCCGCTGTCCGCAGAACGAGTGGGCCGCCCATGCAGTAGCCGGTGGTGCCCATCTGTTTTGCGGAATCTACGCTGTCTTGCGCGTCGAGATAGGCGATGAAGGCCTCGGCGTCGGTGCGCGTCAGCTCCGGCTGGGAGAAGAGCGGTGTCGCCAGACCAAAGAGTTTCTCCCGTACGCCTGGATCCGCCATTGTCGCGCCTTCGGGCAAGATCGGTGCCCGTGCGTCGCGGTAGAACGGGTTTGCGGTCAGCACGGCATAGCCGGATTTCGCCAAGCGATCGGCCATGCCTTTGAAGGCGGGGCGGAGGCCATAGATGTCCGTCCAGACGATGACGCCGGGATGTTTGCCCTCCGTCGGCGCAACGAAATAGGCGTCCGCCTCGCCATCGGCGGTCGGTACCATCACGTCCTTGCCCATCACCTCTTGCGCATTGGCGGGGGCGGGCAGCATTGCCGCAAGGCCCACCGCCGACATCAGGGCGAGGGCTTCACGGCGCGACGCGCCGCCTTGTTTCAAGAGATAGGCGTCGTTGTCGCGTTCGGTGATCTCATCGCACATGGTGGCGTTCCTCCTCGTTTGTTTGAGAGACTTAGCGCATCACCGCCCCGAAAACAGCCTTTAGGCCAGTGCTCGCGCAAAGGTGTAAGCGCTCATTGCGCAGATGAGGGCACCAACAAAGCCCATGAAAACGCGCCTTGGCGCTTTCTTTGCGGCGATTGCGGCCAGGGGCGCGGCCAGCATCCCGCCGATTAGCAGCCCAAGCGCGGCCTTGCCGAAGTTCGGCCCGAGCGCGGCGAGGAAGGCGATGGAGGCGGCAACCGTCATCGCGAATTCAGCCGCGTTGACGGTGCCGATGACTGTTGCAGGGGCGTTGCCGCGCGCGATGAGGTTCGAGGCGACGATGGGGCCCCAGCCGCCACCGCCAGCTGCATCGAAGAAGCCGCCAAAAAGGCCAAGGGGAATGAGGTGGCGCTCTGCGCGTTTGATCGCGGGCGC
The DNA here is from genome assembly GCA_964342585.1 of uncultured Caulobacterales bacterium. Taxonomy (GTDB): domain Bacteria; phylum Pseudomonadota; class Alphaproteobacteria; order Caulobacterales; family Parvularculaceae; genus Parvularcula. Next base: position 3,092 of record CAYFHK010000048.1, read on the forward strand.
CCTCTTGAGCGCTTTGCCAATGACGATCAGCCCCATGATGAACAGATACGCGGCGATGACCACTCGGACCCCTGACAGATCGACCTTAGAGACCAGGGTCGCGCCGATCAGCCCACCGACCGCCCCTGCGATAGCCAGACGGCGGAACATTCTCCAGTCGATGTTTTTGACGATGGCGTGCGCGGTGCCAGAGGTGGCGGTGGTGAAGATCTCTGCCACATGGACATTGGCACTGGCGATGGCCGGCGGCATGCCGGTGGCGACCAGCGCGGTGGTGGACGCGACGCCATAGGCCATGCCCAGCGTACCATCGATCAATTGCGCGGCAAAGCCGATGGCGATGTAGATGAGGAGTTCTTGATCCATGACCCGTCGAAGTTTGAGTGACGGGGTGGGATCATACGCGCCCCGATGCCATCGAGTCTGTGCCCCTCCCTGGATATTTTCTCAGGGGCCTGAGAGAATTTCCTCGTCGTATGTCTCTACGGCATCGCGGGCCCATCCGGCCCCTCAACCCCGATCAGCCGTAAAACCCCCGCCATGATCAGCAAGACGCCAAGCCAATGCACCCCATCGATCAGGGTGAGGATCGGCTTGCGAAAGCTATAGGCGTTATTCACCGCCATGGTGGGGAAGACAAAACCGATGAAGAGGATGAAGGCGGTGCCGAAAGCCACTGTCCACACGCCGGCTTCGACGGGCGCAAGGATCAGGGCGCCCGCCAAAATCGATGCCATCCAGAACTCTGCAACGAACGAAATGATAAATGGCGACGCTTTTGCAAAGCCGCTGGCTCCATGCATTTCCGCTGGGGTGATCCGACTTGCCTTCATCCATGGTTTCGACAGCGCCGAGTAGTAGATCGCGCCGAAGACATAGGCTGCGATGGTCGCCGCCAAAATCGGCAGGATGTTTTCAATAATGTAGATCATTTGGCTGTTCCTCTCCTCTAATTCGACGACTTTTGCCTGTTCTTTTTCGCATTGCAAAAAACACTTTCAAACCCGCATGAAACCTGGCATTTTGGCCAAAATAATCATAGTAAACACCCAACGCGCAGGAAGGCTTTCGCTGTCTTCTAGATGCGGTTCTTTCGGGTTGGGAGAGACTATGATGTTCGGCACGTCGAAAGCTTCACAGGACCAACAGTCGGCAGCGCCCCGCGTGTCGCAGCGCCGGCGGAACCTGCCCGCCGATCACCGGATTGTCCTTTACCGCGGTAATCGGATCGTTGGTGTCCTGCCGTCTGGCGGGGAAAAGCGGAAGGGCGGCTGGGTTTACAATTGGCATGTTTTTGCGCGCTTCGCCGATGAGACGCTCGATTGTGGCATCAACCACAATCCGGCAGAGACACTAGAACTGCAGAGCGCCGATAACGTCACTTATAATGTCGAGTATTTCTACGCGACAAAGATTGTCGATCCAGTGCTCTACACGATTGTTTCAAAGCGGCAGGACCCGCTGGAAGTACTCAGACGCCAGATCCGCCAGCAGGTGAACGCGAAACTCGGTGCCCTGAATGCCGGGCAGTTTGGTGACCCCAAACGTCTTGCGGCTGAAATTCTGCGCGAAAATTGGGAAGTGTGGCGGCGCCAGTTAGGCGTCCGCGTGTCGGGTTTGACGATCAGTTCCATTCAACCGCCCGAAGCCCTGCTGCGGACGGCAGGCGAGGCAGCGACTGGCAAATACGCGGTTGAGCGGGCGCGAAACCAAGGCATGGCCGATGCTGAGCGCGTGAACGCGATCATGAACTCAATCGCGGCCCTGGCGGGCAATGGCGAATTCGGCGGTTTGAACCACGCCCAGGTGACTGAGGCCGTGACGAAGGTCTTGCAGCATCGCTACACCATGGACACGGTGCGCGATGTCGCAAAGCCCATCGTCGAAGCGCTGCAACAAGTGGCAAGCTCGAAGCGGGGCTTCGCGGATCATGCCGCTTCGCCTGTCCGTCTGCAGACCGAAGGGGAGACTAGCGACAAGGCAACCCTCCGTGCCGTGATTGAAGAGACGCTCGCTGATGTCGTCAAATCACAAGAGGCGGATCGGTCTATGCGCACCTCTGCGTTCCACCGCGACTTGGTCCATCGTAGCCGTCCCATGCTGTCGACTGCCGGTGGAGGCGACCGTCGTCGCTATGTGAATGGGTTTGGCCCTGAGACGGTCGACGCTGAGTGAATAGACGCGCCCCCGGAGTCTCGGGGCCGCCATCCACCATTCCTCTTTTCTCGCGCCGCCAACGCGACTAGTCGGGGGATATGGCCAGGAAACCCAAAGACACCGCGCCGCCACCGCCCGGCGGCCCCGAGAACATTTTTGATGAGCCGCTGACCGAGGCGTTGTCGCGGCGATATCTCGCTTATGCCCTGTCCACGATCACGGCGCGGGCGCTGCCCGATGTGCGCGATGGGCTGAAGCCGGTGCACCGACGCATCCTCTATGCGATGCGCAATATGCGCCTCTCGCCCGGGGGCGGGTATAAGAAATCCGCCAAGGTCGTTGGTGAGGTTATGGGCAACTTCCACCCCCATGGCGACCAAGCAATCTATGATGCGATGGTGAGACTCGTCCAAGAGTTTTCCGTCCGTATCCCCCTGATCGACGGTCAGGGTAATTTCGGCAATATCGACGGCGATAACGCGGCCGCGATGCGGTATACGGAAAGCCGACTGACGGCGGCGGCCGAAATGCTGCTGGACGGCATTGATAATGACACCGTCGATTTTCGCGCCACCTATGACGGCGAAGACCGCGAGCCGGTGGTGCTGCCCGCGGCGTTCCCGAACTTGTTAGCGAATGGGGCGAGCGGCATCGCTGTGGGGATGGCGACGAACATCCCCCCGCACAATGTGGCGGAGGTGATCGACGCGGCGGTGCATCTGATCAAATCGCCCAATGCGCGCACGGAAACGCTGCTGAACCACGTCAAAGGGCCTGACTTGCCCACGGGCGGGGTCTGTGTTGAGCCGCAAGAGAGCCTTCTTGAAGCCTACGCGACAGGCCGTGGCGGCTTCCGAATTCGCGCCAAGTGGGAGACGGAGGACCTGGGCCGGGGGCGGTATCAAATCGTCGTCACCGAAATGCCGTACCAGGTGCAAAAATCGCGACTGGTCGAACGCATTGCCGAGTTGATCAACACGAAGAAATTGCCAGCCATCACCGATGTGCGCGATGAGAGCGCAGAGGATATTCGCCTCGTGCTGGAGCCGCGCTCAGGCGGGATCGATCCTGCGGTGGTGATGGAAACCGTCTTTAAGATGACGGATCTCGAAAACCGCATCCCGCTCAACATGAATGTGTTGGGGGCCGATGGCGCCCCGCGTGTCATGGGCCTGCGCGATGTGTTGCAGGCGTTTCTGGATCACCGCCGCGATGTGCTGATCCGCGGGACCGAACACCGCCTTGCGAAGATCGCGCATCGGCTTGAAATTCTTGACGGTTTCCTCATTGCCTACCTCAATCTCGATGAGGTGATCCGCATCATTCGGTATGAGGATCACCCTAAAGAGGAGCTGATCAAAACCTTCGAGCTGACGGATGTTCAGGCCGAGGCCATCCTCAATATGCGCCTGCGCAGCCTGCGCAAGCTCGAAGAAATGGAGATCAAGCGCGAGCATAAGGCGCTTAAGGCGGAGCAAAAAGAACTCAAAGCGCTGCTCAAATCGGAAGAGCAGCAATGGGCGAAGATCACCGAACAGCTCCGTGAGGTGAAAAAGTCGTTCGATCCGAAATCAGACCTCGGTCGCCGCCGCACCGAAATGGCCGATGCCCCCACAGAGGTCGAGGTCTCACTCGACGATCTCATCGAGAAAGAGCCGGTGACCGTGGTCATCTCGGAAAAGGGGTGGGTGCGGGCGCTCAAAGGCCACGTCGAGGACGATAGCACGATCAAATACAAAGAGGGCGACAAGCATCGCTTCGCGGTTCATGCGCAGACCACAGACAAATTGATGCTGTTCGCCACCAATGGCCGGTTCTTCACCCTCGATGTGAAAGACCTGCCGGGCGGTCGCGGCCATGGCGAGCCCATCCGCCTGATGGTCGAGCTCGGCAATGACACCGACATCATCTCGACCTTTGTCTATGGCGGGGAGCGCACGCTGCTGCTCGCCTCAACGGCCGGACACGGTCTCTATGTGAGCGAAGCCGATTGCCTCGCGACGACACGCAAGGGCAAGCAAGTGCTGAACCCCGCGACGGGGGCCGAGGCGCTCGTCTGCCGCATGATGGAGACCGCGCCGGTGAAGGGGGACTATCTCGCGGCCGTGGGCAGCAATCGCAAGCTGCTCATTTTTCCGGCCGATGAGGTGCCGCTCATGTCCAAAGGCAAAGGTGTGCAGCTTCAGAAATTTTCTGCCGGCACGCTTGCCGACGCGAAAGTCTTCTCGAAGGCTGAGGGGCTGACATGGACCGATCGGGCGGGGCGCGTTCAGTCGGCACCCGACTGGAAGGACTGGGTCGGCAAGCGCGCCCAGGCAGGTAAGGCTGCGCCGAAAGGCTTCCCGAGAACCCCGCATTTTGGCTGATCCGAAGGCGGGGCCCGCAAAAGGGCTTCGCCCGCAGCATGGTTAACGCTAAGGCGGCGGCGTAACGGACAACTTTCTGCGAGAGACCGATGACGCGGCCGATCTGGACACTCCTTCTTTGCACTCTTCTCGCGGCATGCGCCCAGCGCACGCCCACCTTGCCTGACGTGCCCGCTGAGCAGCGGGCTGAGCGCATTGAAACGCCAGATTGGGAAGGGTGGGGCCCTGAAGAGAACGCTAAAATCCCAGGCACGCGACTGACGACAGAGGCCATCGCAAGCGCTTTGCAGGGGCGCGTGTTGCGCGGATGCTACCCTTCAGGAGAAAAATTTGCCGAATTGTTGGCTGATGACGGCCGTTTTTACGACGCGCTTAAGGATAACACCTATTTAGGTGACTACGCGATCCGCAACGATCAGCTCTGCTTTGCGTACCCTAATGGGCAGACGTCCTGCTTTGCTGTTGTTCGGAACGGGGCACAGTATGATTTTTACTCGGCCAGCTCACAAACGCTTGCAGCGTCGACGGCCTGTCCGAGCAACCAGGGATAAGGCGGCGCCCTCGGGGTGTCTTCGAGAAAGTAGTAAGACATGATCAAGAACCGTATTCTCGGGGCAGCGGCGGCCCTTATCGCATCTATCGGCTTTGCGGCTGCGCAACAGTCTGATCCTGATGTCGATCTGGTTGAGGAAGCATTGGCGAGCGATGGCTGGCATGGTTTGCGCGCCGTTGGTGGCGGCATTGTCGCGCTGCAGAACCCATATTTGGGCGTCGAGAACGAGTACAATTATTGGGGCTTCCCCATGGTCGCGTTCCGGCGCGATCGGATCACCTTCGAAGGCAAACAGGTCGCTTATCGTCTGACACCGGATGAAAGCCCATTGGTACTTGAGGCGCTGCTCGATCTGCGCTTCCAAGCCTATAATGACGACGATAGTCCAGCCTTGCGCTTCATGGTGCCGCGCAAGCCGACCCTCGAGGGCGGCGGGAAGCTGACCTACGAATTCGGTGACCTCGATCTCTCCACACAGGTTCGTTATGACCTCTTGGGAGAGCACCAGGGCTATGACGTTGTGACGCGTGCGGATTATGACTGGCGTGTTTTCCGGGGCACCTGGTTCCGCCCTTATGCCGGTGTGTCGCTGCGCTCAGCGAACATGATCGACTATTATTTCGGCGTGAACCCGAGCGAAGCGCTCGACGGTAGTGAAGGCGTGATCGTCGATGGTCAGCCCTTCGTGCGGCCCACCTATCTGCCAGGGAAAAGCGTGAACCCGTTTGTGGGTGCACAGCTTCGTCAGGGCTTCAGCCGCAAGCTCTTCATGATCGCGTTCGTCCACCATCATTTCTACTCGGACGAAATCAAAGAGAGCCCGATTGTGGCGAATGAGGGTGAGCTTGCTGCGGGCCTCATCTTCGTGCGGCCTTTCCTTTAAGGCTTTGCCTCTGCTGCGGGTCACTAAAATTTCCCGCAGGAGAGGCTTATTTGCCTACTAATGCAGCCGTCGATGCGACCTCTGGGTCGGCACCTTCGGTGTCCTCCGACCCTTCTGCCGCGCATTCGCCCCAATATTCGGCCACGCCCACGATCGGCGGTGAATAGAGGAAATCCTCCTGCTCGGTCGGCCCATCGGTGAAGGCGATGCGATAGGCGGTAAATCCCGCGGTCCCCACCAACAGGGCGGTGAGGTAGTAGGTGAAGCCAGAGGGGCCGAAAATACTCATCAGTACACCCGTGCCGATAGGGCCAAGCATGGCGCCCGCGCCATAGACCAGGACCAGCCCGCTCGCGGCGGACACCATTTGGTCCGCAGTGAACCAATCGTTCGCATAGCTGAGAAATAGCGGGTAGAGCGTCAGCGTGAGACCGCCGGCAACGAAGCCGGCCAAAGCGAAAGTCGCCGCATTTGCGTCGGCGAAGTCGAGGGCGATCGATGCGACAGCCGTCACGAGCGCCACGCCGAGAATGGTCTGGCGTCGATCGAACCGATCCGACAGCTTGCCGACGGGCCATTGAAACACAGCCCCGCCAATCATGATCGCGGCCATGAACGTCGAGATTGTCGCGATGTCATAGCCGAGTTGCCGTGCGTAAACGGCGGCCATGCCTAAGACGATCCCGTTCCCCAAGCCTGCCAGGAAACACCCAACGGTGCCTAAGGGCGTTGTGCGGAACAAAGCCCGAAGAGCGAGGCGCTCCACGTCAATGTTGATTTGCGGTTGGGGGGCTGAACTTAGAAGGATCGGCAAAACCGCGAGCGAAAGAATGACAGACGCGGCAACGTAAAGGGTCAACTCGGTCGAGGGCGCGGTGTTCAGCAATGCCTGGCCCGACGCGAGGCCTAAATGGCTGACGAGCATGTAGAAGGCCAACAGCGCGCCGCGATGCGCGCTGGTGGTTTCGCGGTTCAGCCAGCTCTCGGTCACGACATAAAGACCCGCAAAGCTGAACCCCGTGACGAACCGCATCAGCATCCAGATGGTCGGCTCAACAAAAAGGCCATGAACAAGGATCGCCGCAGAGCTGAGCGCGGCGAGGGCCGCAAAGGTGCGGACGTGACCAACCTTGGAGATAAAGCTTTCAGACGCGGAGGACCCGGCCAAAAATCCAACGAAATAGGCCGTCATGATGAAGCCGGTCATGACGCTTGAGAAACCGGAATCCTCCGCCACCAACCCCAAAAGGCTGCTCTGCAGCCCGTTCCCCGCCAAAAGCAGACCGATCCCAAAAAGCAGCGCCCACACGCGAAGCGCAGCCGATTGAACTGTTTCGCTTTGATCCGTGGTCACCATAAGCCGCGCCTGAGAAGATGCCGACCCATTTCCCAGCACAAAGCAGCGCTGTGGTCCATCTCCTGTTTCAGCAGCGACGATGCGGCACTCATGTGCCTATAAGCGGGACGGTAATCGTCTTGACAACTCCCACCGGCTCGAAGGTGGCGCGACCACCACAGAACCTTGCGGCGGCCGCGCCGGGGTGCTCGCCACCGCTTCCCAGACGGCGGCGATCTGGGGCAGATCAGGCGAGGATGATGTTGGTCATCGCCGCTTCTAGTCTGTGCATCTCCGCTTCGGTCCCGATACAGATCGATGTCCAGGTGGGCCAATCGCTCTCGCGGCCCCCCTTCGAGACGAGGATGTTTTGCGCCATCATCTTCTCATGGAAGTTGGGGACCGGCATGCCGACATCGAACAACACGCCATTGTGCATGGGGGCGGGGGCGTAGGTGAGCCCGAGCCCGTCGATCAGGTCCACAAGGCGCGTGCGTCCCACATTGAACTTCTCGCGCATTTCCTCTTGGTACGCGACATCTTCCAGGCTCGCGAGCCCGGCGACGAGGCCGGCCAAATTGACGTGGTTGGTCAGAAGCTTATGCACATCTTCGACGAGGTCGGCGGGGCCCATGGCGTAGCCGAGGCGTTGCCCCGCAAGGCCATGCATCTTCGACAGCGTGCGGGAGACGATCACATTGTGGCCTTCGGACACGAGGCCGACCATAGAATTCGCCGGATAATCCGGGGACATATCGAGATAGGCTTCATCAACAAAGACAGGTGCATATTTTGCCGCTTCGATGACAAAAGCGCGAAGCGCCGCGGGATCCGCCAACCGTCCGGTCGAGCCATTCGGGTTGCAAACATAGACCCCCGTGGTGTCGGGGCCGAGCGCAGCTTTCATCCCCTCGAAATCCCAGTCATATCCTTCCGTGAGCGGCAGTTGCACCAACTCGGCACCAAAGGCTTCGGCTGACTGATACAGAATACTATAGGTCCGGTCGGCGGTGACCAATTGACCGCCGCCGCGCGCGAAGATCGCCCCGGTGGCGGCGAGGATCGGCTTCGAGCCATTGCCGAGCACCACTTGATCGGCCCTCACCCCATTCGCTTCGGCGATGAAGGCGATGAGCGCCTCCTTCTCGGCGCCTGCATAACGATTGGCGCCCTGGGCGTGGGCGATGATCGCCTCATAGGCTTTGGGGGAGGCGCCCCAAGGATTTTCTCGCAAATTGAGACGCACCAGATCGTCGCCCGATGCGATTGCGGGTGATGCCGCCTGGGCCGAAGCCCCTGTTTCACTTGAACATCCTGCCGCCAAACCAGCGGCAAAAAGCCCGCTCGCGAGCAAAAATTCGCGTCGATCCGTGCCGCTGCTGCTCATCCTTCGATCCCCATCGTTTCGGGCATGAGTATCGGGGTGCGCTTTTCAGATCGTCAAACAGAAAGTGCAGCGCAATACAAAAGAGCAATAAACGTCGAAAATGTGTGCAAAAATAGCATAAAACACCTCCAAAGGCGAGGCGAGATGGCGCGCAAAACAGGGCCATTGCGCCCGTGAAGCCGATCCGCCATGTGACGACACTCTATCCTTACGCATCCCGAATTACCTGGAGTCGGCATTCGCTATGGCGCGCATCCTGATCACCTCTGCCCTTCCATATATCAATGGAATCAAGCACTTGGGTAACCTTGTGGGGTCGATGCTGCCTGCCGATGTCTATGCGCGGTTTGCTAGAGCGCGGGGGCATGAAGTCGCCTTCATTTGCGCTACCGATGAGCATGGCACGCCCGCAGAGCTGGCCGCGCGTGCAGCCGGGCAGGATGTGGCAACCTATTGCGCTGAACAACACGAGGTGCAGCGTGCGGCCGGCGACACCTTCGGGCTGTCCTTCGATCATTTCGGCCGCAGCTCATCGTCGGCGAACCATCAGCTGACGCAGCATTTCGCTAATCGCCTCGAGGCAGAAGGGTTTCTCGAGGAGCGAACGGAAAAGCAGGTCTATTCGCAGACGGATCAACGCTTTTTGCCGGATCGATATGTCGAGGGCACCTGTCCCAATTGCGGTTTCGAGAAAGCGCGGGGCGACCAATGCGACAACTGCGGCAAGCTTCTCGACCCGACGGATTTGATCGATCCCTATTCCGCGATCTCAGGCGCGCGCGATGTAGAGTTGCGCGAGACGAAGCATCTCTATCTTCTGCAGTCGAAGCTTGAGACGGAAGTGCGCGAATGGGTCGACGCCCACGCGGATTGGCCGCAGCTGACAAAGTCCATCGCCTATAAATGGCTCGACGAAGGCTTGCGCGATCGAGCGATCACCCGGGACCTCTCTTGGGGCGTGCCCGTGAACCGCGAGGGGTTCGAGGGCAAGGTCTTTTATGTCTGGTTCGATGCGCCGATCGAATATATCGCCGCCACCCAAGAATGGGATCCTGAAGGCTGGCAGCGGTGGTGGCGAGATGATCAGGGCGCTGAAGAGACACGCTATTACCAATTCATGGGCAAGGACAATGTGGCTTTCCACACGGTGAGCTTCCCTTGCACGTTGATCGGCTCACGCGAACCGTGGAAGCGCGTCGACACGCTGAAATCGCTCAATTGGCTCACCTGGTATGGCGGAAAATTCTCCACCTCCGAAGGGCGCGGCATCTTCATGGATCAGGCGCTCGACATCATGCCGGCTGATGCCTGGCGTTGGTATTTGATGGCGAATGCGCCCGAAAGCGATGACACGGCTTTCACGTTGGAGCATTTCGCGAGCACGGTGAACAAGGACTTAGCCGATGTGCTGGGCAACTTCGTGAACCGCGTGACGCGTTTTGCGGGCTCGCGCTTTGATGCGGCTGTGCCCGATGGCGGTGTCCCCGGTGAGCTCGAGGCAAGCCTGGCGCAGAACTTGGATGCGCGGATTGCAGCCTACACGGCGCATTTGGAAGATATGTCTTTCCGAAAGGCCTTCGTCGAGCTGCGGGCGATCTGGGTGGCGGGCAACGAGTATTTGCAGGAAGCAGCGCCTTGGGCTGCGTTCAAAACCGATCCTGAGAAGGCGGCCGTTTCCGTCCGCACCGCGCTCAATCTCATCCCTGTGATTGCGCGCCTCTCCGCGCCTGTCATTCCGTTTACGGCGGAAAAGCTGCTGGGCATCTTCGATCTCAAGAACGAAGGCGGTGATTGGCCGGCTGCCCCCGCTGCCGAATTGCTCGACGCGTTGCCGAGAGGGCAAGCATTCACCGCGCCGGACGTTCTCTTCAAAAAAGTGGAAGAGGACCAGCTGGCCGAATGGGCGACGCGTTTCAAAGCGCCGCGTTCGGCTGAATAAGCCTCGTAGGGGTTAAATGCGACGCTGCTGCGTAGCACGTCTGCCGGGCGGCAGTATGGCCTCGCACTCCCAGCCATCGTAATCCCACCCGTGGGCTGCGCAGCAGGCCTCGAGCCGGGCCGTGATCAGGTCGAAATCCGGCAGGCCGACAGCATGGACGGCATCGAAGATCAGCGTGGTCGCCGTGCAGCGGCGGATTTGGAACCCAAGCTCCAATAGATCTGTGGCGAGGGCTTCCGCTGAGCCGCCATCGCCTGCCTCATTCTCAACGTAGGCATAGTGGGTAACAGGACGGGGCGTGGTGCCGTGATCGCCCTGTTGTTCGAGCTCCGCACGGATTTCGGCATTGGACGGCCTTGTCGGCACGGTCGGCATGCTCATCGCATGCTGCAGAATTTGCCATAATCCGCGCATCGGCTCGCGTTCCTCTGCCTGGGCATTTGAGAGGTAGCCCGATGAATCTTAACGGAGTGACGAAGAAAACACGGCCGTCAGTTAACGGATTGGCATCGAAAATTAACGATGCGTGCTTTCAAAGATTTTATCGGCCGAGGCGGCAACGAAGCCTTGATAAAGCTGGCCATCGGCCAGGGGATATCTTTCGGCAAATTCGTAATAGCAGGAGGGGATTGTCGTTGGGCCATCGGTAAAGGGCACTTCAATGCGCGCTGCCATGGTTGAGCATTGCTTGAGGTACACATCTGTCGAGCCCTTGATGAGCCCCCCAGCCTCGTTCATCGTGAAGCCTTGGCGGATCAACAGATCGGCCAATTCTTCAATGTTTGGCACGGTTTTCAGCGCGTTGACGAAGACGGTGAAATGGTTGGCGCAGAAGCCGAAGGCGGCCATCCATCCTGCATATTCCGACTCCTGATAAAGCGCCTCATATGTCGCGGCGTCGAGCGACCAACGGCGTCCAGAGGTGAGCATCTCTGGACCTTCGCATTCGGTAGGGTTCAATTGCTCGATCAATCCGCTAACGGTCTTTTGCAGCTTCGACGAGCATTCGTGCAAAAGAAGCTCAGAGACGAAGACCTTGGGTTGGCTCGGATCCTCATGCGCATAATACCGGGCAAAGAGTTTTTTCTCTTCAAAGCGATATGTATCCTTCGGCTCGTACCCAAGCGCGAGGAAGGGTGCTGCGATGCGGTCGATCCCAAGGCGATCGTCTGAGAACGTGCGAAAGGCCACGTGGTCATTGACGATGTCCTCGCCGCGCGTTGCGAGCAGCTGGTGGATGGTTTCAGCGTCCGGATTGAGGCGCACATATTGGGCCCAAAGCCCGGCAAAGAGGTCATCGAGATCTGCCATAGGCACTGCAGATTGGCCCTGTCAGCCGACGCTTGCAATGGGAAAAGCTGCCCAAACCGTCGCCGTGGTTTAATCGCGGGTGAAGACAACAGGCGAAGACAGTTGTCGGGCCGTGTGCGCTGGCGTACCGTTTTGTGGTCTCGGGGGAAGCTATGGCGCGCACAGATTTGACTGACGACCGGCGGCTGCTGTTCGGCTTATGGGGCGACTACAAATATCGCTGCTTTATCAGCTACTCCCACCGGGATGCCGTGTGGGCCGACAAGCTTGAGGCCAAGCTGCGCGACTTTGTTCTTCCGCGCGAACTGGAAAATGTGTGGACGCCCTTTGGTCCCCCGCCGAAGCGCTTGAAGCCATTTTTCCGTGATCGTGGCCAAATGGGGGCGCACCACAGCTTGGGTTCGGCGCTGCAATCGGCGCTGGATGAATCCGCCTCCTTGATCGTGCTGTGTTCGCCCGCATCGGCGGCGTCGGAGCATGTGCAGAACGAAATCGAACACTTCATCCGCTCTGGCAAAGGCGACCGGATTTTTGCGCTGATCGTCGACGGCGAACCCAATGATCCGGACCAAGAGTGCTTTCCGAAGCCATTGCGTTTCGCCATGGCGGCAGACGGCACCTATGACGAGGCTGAACGGCTTGCCCCAGTTGCCGCAGATGCGCGCGAGCAGGGCGATGGGTGGCCATACGCTTTCTACAAGCTTGTCGGCGGCATGGCGGGGCTCGATGCGGACGTTATCTCGCGCCGAGACCAGCAGCGCGAGGCGTGGGAGCGGCGGCGAAAGCTCATCATCGCCGGATCTGCCGTCAGCGTTTTGCTGGCATTTGGCGCGGCAGCCTTCAGCGTTTATGGGCTCCACGCCGCGAATCAACGTGCACAGAATACGTTTCTCGCGTCCTACGCCCTCGATGCTTTGGCCTCTGGCGAAGCGAACAAAAACGACGCGCTGCTGGCTGCGCTCGAAGGCACAAATGCCGGTTTCGGGCAATTCCCAAAACGACCCGAAACGCCTGAGATCTCACTTGCCCTTCGCGAGTCCCTCCGCCCAAATACAATCGCGCCCGAGGTGGGCCGCGACTACACCGCGTTTGCGGCGGGCCCCGTCGAGGCCGGTCTCGGCCCGAATTGGACCCTTCCTCTTCAAAAGACGCAAACGGATCAGACGCCTATTTCTGGCGCGCAGTTCTTCGTTTCGAGCCAATTCCAACGTGACCCGAAACAAACCTCGCTGGATCTTTCTGTTATCGTGAAGCGCGGGGAAGGGGTCACGGCAAACGGCGACGTGCATCTAGGTCTCAGCTCATGCGCATTGCCGGCCCGTGCGACCGCGGCGACGATCCTCAAGACGTCCCCCATGGTCGAAGCGGCCGTTGGGCTCGAGGATGGCTCGCTCGTCAAATGCCACTTCGCTGCCACGGGTGACGTCGACGAGCCAATCTTCGTCGATCACGACGTCGCCCCCAAAACATTTGCGAAACCGGTGCGCGCAATCGGATACGCGCCGAAGGACGACTACCTCGTTGTTGCCGAGGCGACCAATAATTTGGCCATGCTCGCGCGAGATGGGTTCGCACCGCTCGGTACATTGACAAATATTGGGGAGCAGCGCTCGCGCCAGCCCAGCCGCGAAGAATGCGCCGAGGCGACTTCGGATGCCGAAGCGCTCTGCCTGCCTGAGATTTACGGCATCGCCATTGCGGAGGATGCTGGCCAGATCATCACCCATTCCCGTGAGCAGTCCACGTCGGGAATCTCGGCTGCGGACGACGTGCGTGATAACTTTACAGTATTCGACATCCCCACCGGCGAGGCCATTTACCGGGTGCGGGGACGTGTGACGAGTGTGTTGGCCGTGCCCGCGAATGCCCCGGGCGCGGCCGATGAAGCGTTGATCATGCGTCCGGACGGGGAGAGTTTGCGCCTTGCATTGCCGGTCGAGAAGGGGTTCGACCGTTATGGTGAAACACCGTTTGCGAACTTAATGTGGGAAGGGACGGTTCGCTTCGTCGACACCGACAGTGGCACACGGGTGCCTGCAGCGCTTGCGACAGAAAGTTATTACACGGATCCGGCGGGTGATCCGAGTCTCGTCAAGCTGCGTCTTGGATCCGCCGTTGATAGTGAAGTTGCAGCTGAGGAGGGCGTCGATCCGATCGAGGGATCGTCGGCAAATGTGCCGTGGACGCGCATTTTTGCGCCTACCGTCACCAGCGATCGCATCGATGCGCAGAATGCGATCTACAGCGGTGAGGGGCGCGACATTATCGGGATCGGTGCCTTTAGCGAGGTTCGCTACTGGCGTGCCGACGGGGCCACACCGCCGGACGACCGGCCGTTTGCGACGGATGATTGGTACCTACACAACGTTATTCCCAATGAGGGCGCGCGGGTCGCGGCCGCGTTCCCGACTGTCATTGACGACAGTGTCCTCCTTGTGACCCGCGCGCCCGTCGATGCGACCCGGACTACAGGAGAGGGCGCAGTAACCCCAATAGAACGGACGACAGCGGTTTTGCTGCGTCCGGGTCCTGTTCAAATCATCGCAGACAATCGCTTTTTGCAGGCGCGCTATGCCTGCACCGTCTTGCGGACCGAATTCAGTAAGGCAGCCTTCGATCCTGTGCTGCGAGAACGTGTTTTCGGCCTGGGACACGACGCCAGCGGCCCCTGCGATCGACAAGGACCGTTGGCGCCGTTTGTCGCCAAGCAGCGCGTGATTGATCGCGTTCGCGCGGCCTATGAATCGGCGCAGCGAACGTCAGATCAGCTGAGTGCCCTTGGGTTTGATGACACGTTCCAGATTATCGCAGCGAGTGGAATTCGATCCGTTATCGACACATCTTCGGATGCGACGCCATCCCTCGTCATTCGGCCCGAAGTCGATGCGCCGACGGGACCCGAAACATCAGGCCGCTTCCGCATATCCGAGGAAGGGCTCGATCTTATCAAGCGTTTTGAGGGGCTTGAGCTGGAGGCCTACCGAGACATAAGTGGAATACTAACGATCGGCTATGGCTCGTTCGGACCCGGGATCGTCGATGGAATGAGGATCACGGAGGCCGAGGCCGAAGAGCTTCTGCGGGCGGATCTTCGGCGTTTCGGGGACGCGCTAAGTGAGATGGTCACCGTTCCTGTGACGCAATCACAAATCGATGCGCTAATTTCATTGTCGTATAATATCGGCACAAAGAACGTCCGTGTATCGTCCATGATGAAGCGATTGAACAGAAGAGACTATGTCGGGGCTGCCGAGGCGCTAACTTGGTGGACCAAGGCGAACGGCAAGGTGATCGCAGGACTGCAGCGGCGGCGGGCGGCTGAAAGCGCGCTCTTCCTGCGCGATCTTGATCAATTAGGGGCGGCGGCGCCGCGGGACGTCTTTGTGCAGTACAAAGCAGAAAGTCAGCGCCAGAATGCCGACGCGCTGGTTCGGCGTTTGGGGCGCCAGCCCATCGCGGATCGCGTCTTCACAGCGCTGGGCGCAGAGCAAGTCGCCGCCGTCCCAAGCAAGACCGAAATCCGGTACTTCTACTCCGAAGACAAACAGCCTGCGGAAGAGCTGGCGCGGTTCCTTGGTCAGGTTGCTGGATGCCCTATCGAGGTCCGATCCCTCGTCGGCCAATATGCCAATGCCCGCGCCAACACGGTGGAGCTTTGGATTAGCGACAATTCCGTATGCGATTTTTCACGGTTGACCACGATTACCTCGCGTACGGTGAGCGGCGCCACAGCAGCCGGCGCTGCGGGAGCGGCAGGTGCCGTATCTGACGACGGAGTTGAAGACTGAGGGTCCTGAGACGCTAGGAAGAAACTTCGAACGTGCTGCGTTCAAATATCAAGACGATATTGCTGGTGAAAAAGTGGCGCGCCTGAGCGGTCAAAGTCCGAACCGGCGCGAAAGCCGCGACTGCGGCTTGGACGGCCAGCCCGCCCCGTCGGAGGCACCTCGCGCCGTGATACAAGAGATGGCGCACCGGGGAAGATTCGAACTCCCGACCCCCAGATTCGTAGTCTGGTGCTCTATCCAG
>CAYFHK010000049.1:0-18752 GCA_964342585.1 uncultured Caulobacterales bacterium
CAACTACGAAAAATATCCAACGCTGCCAACGGACCCGTGTTAACGTGACAATTCCCAGATCGGTTATTCCGAGTTTCGGCGTGCACCAGACAATGGTGCTGAAATCCAGTCGGTGCTTGAGGATATGCAGGTTGAGTTGACCGGATTGCGTCAAACCCAAGCTGATGCCGCCAGCCAGCTTGGGGAAGTCATAAATGCGTCCGATGATGACACGGCGGCGATTCTGCGTGAAATCCGCGATCTCCTGTCAGAGCGTGCCGCGCCTGTCATGTCCGATCCTGAGGAGCCACCTCAGTAAAATGTGCATGACGCCATCGCCATGTAGCTTTCAGCTCCCGCCCAGCTGAGCGCGCGTATCTTCGGGGTTTGGCCGTTGCACAAATCGGGCTTCGTCTCCCGCTTGCGGTTCTGTCCTCTAGTCTAGTCCGCTGTTCTGACAGGCCGCGCCTTCGGATCAAGGGGTGCCCGCACCACTCGGGGCGCGCCCCGACCGTGTTACCCCTGTGCTCCTTCAGGCTCCTACGGCCTGTCTGCCTCTTTCGCGTCCGAGAGGACGAGAAACCGAAACGAAAGAGGAGACATCCCTATGAAACTATTTACCAAACCCCAGATCGAGCAGCTCAAGAAGAACGGTGCTGCGAACGCCGAACGGGTTGCCGGAGGCGGCGACGACATCGACTTCTACCCCGTGGTGAAGCTCTTCACGCCTGACGGCGCGGCCACCTGGCTCCTGTCCGAAATCTTTCCCGACGATCCCGACATCGCCTTTGGGCTCTGCGACCTTGGCGTCGGCTGCCCCGAGTTTGGCACCGTGCGGATCAGCGAGCTTGAATCCGCGCGCGGCCCGCTTGGCCTCCCCATCGAGCGCGATCTCCACTTCAAGCCGACCATGACGATTGGCGCATACGGCCTCAACGCCGTCTGGGACAGGAGGATCAAGGCATGAGCACGAACATCCGCCCCGATCACATCAGCGCCTTCCAGGCACTGACCAGCGGCGAGCACAGCAACTTCGCGCTGTTTTCCTGCTTCATCGGCGGGCAGCCCGCTGCCGCCATCGTCGCCGTTACGCCCCCCGCGTGTGAAGGCGATGACTACCAGATCACGCCGCTCTTCGTCTCCGTCACGGATGACATGGTGCTGACCGACCACGCGGGCGTGCCCGCAGGAGGCGCGGCATGACCTATGAGGTTCAGCAATACACCTTCTGCGAAGGATGGGTGAACACTTGGCAGCTACACCATGAAGACGGCACCATCGAGCCCGAAACCTTCGCCACCTATCAAGAGGCTAAGGCTGCGCTCGACGAGTTCTTCGCCGAGATTGCCGATGAGATCGCGGCGGGGCAGCGCCCCGCAGATAACGGCTACGACCGCGACGAGTTTCGCATCATCAAGGGAGGTGCGTCATGAGCGCCTTCCATTACACCGACCATCACATCGAATGGGAGGGCATCGCCGTCCTGATCAAGTGGTGCCCGTGCTGGCTTGGGCAGAATGCCCATCACCAGATTGCCCATCTCGAAATCCACGCTGCGAACAAGACCCCGCTGCCGATCACTGAAACGGGCTACAAGTCTCATTTCATCGACAAGGAAACCGTCGAAGCCCTTGGCGGTCCTGTGGCTTATGCCCGTGCCTGGCTCGATGAGGCCGCAGCCTCGCCCGAATGGAAAGCCAAGGCGCAGGCGTCGCGGCAGCTCTCGCTCTTCTAGTGTGTCCGGTCTGTCATGGTTTGCCGTCTCCTCGGTTTTGCCGGGGAGGCGGCGCAGCCTATGCGCGGGCCTTGAATAGCGGGGAACATGGCGGAAGCCGCCGGTCGCGCGAAGGGGATGCCCGCACCACTCAGGGCGAGCCCTGACCGTGTTACCCCTTGCCTGCCCGTCTTCAGGCATTCCGCCGGATCGTCCCCATCAAGGCCGCGATAGGCGCGGCCGCCACGCAAAAGGAGACGAACCATGACCAATAAGACCAATACCACCGAGAAGAAGAGCAACCGCCCGACGCACACGCTGTTCCATGTCACGGGCGAGGGAGACGCCCAGAACTGGACGCGCATCGGCGCAGCATGGGCACACCAGGACGGGAAGGGCTTCAACCTCGATGTCGAGATGATCCCGATGAAGCCCGGCCGCTTCGTCGTGCGCGAGGCCAAGCCGAAGCAGAAAGGAGAGGGGCAGTAAGCCCCTCTTACCGCATCGGAGGCCGGTCACGGGGTGCGCTTTGCGGCGCACCCCGTCCGACTCCGTTTCGCGGTTTTCGCGGGGGCAGGTCGAGCGCCTTGTCGATGAAGGCGGCTATCGCGCCCATCTCCTGCGGATAGCCCCGCTCATGGCGGAGCAGGGCATCGGGGCATGTGGCGCTGCGCACCATCCAAATTTCGGTGTTCAGGCTGCTTAGCATTCCGGTCAGCATGAGCATCTGTTTGGGCTCTTCCAGAAAATGCGTGATCGTCGTCTTCTCGACTTGCTCGACGCCCAGGATGACGCGCGGGTGCGCGGCTTCGACATAGCCTCCGTTTTGCCTGAGCCGCCCGTGCAAATAGCCGAGCAGGTCGAAGAACATGAGCGCCGTATCCGTCCCGTGCAGCGCCTCAATCCGGTCGAGAAGATCGTCCCGCGTTTGTTCGTTCACCAGCTTGTTGAAATGCTCCCGCAGGTCGCGACCGATCCGCTTTCCTTTCTTAAATCCCATGTTTCTCCGTCTCTAAGTTTATGTTTTCCTTATATTATACCATGTGATCGGTGATGATTGCGAATTTTGACCCACCACAGGCCACGCTCAGCGGGGGGTAGAGCGGAATCTCCCCGCCGTTTGTGAAGGATTGGAAGCCCGTCCCCCCGATCTCCTTTGAGAGAAATTCCCCGTGCCGGTTCATCCGCCCTGCCGTTATGCCCTTTACCAAGGCGCGCGCCCTGCGCAACAGTCTGCCCGCCCCACCTCTTCGAGCCGTGTTGACCGTTCCCCCCGCCAAGGCAGGGTGCGCAGCGCTTTCGCGCCTTCGGTTTTTCGAGGGGTAACGGGCGGAATGATCCGTCCCGTGTCACTCAAAGGAGAACCGATCATGGGAGATCGCGCACTTATCATTTTCAAAGACGGCACAGGGATTTCGCCAACCGTCTATCTGCATTGGGCTGGGGCATCCGTGCCCGACTACATCACCGACTTGGCCGCACGGGCACATCCGCAAGGACTGTCAGCCGACTACGCCGCTGCCCGTTTCATCGGGATCGCGCACGAAGACAATGCGGGCACGCTATCGCTTGGCGTTATGCAAACCCCGCCGGAGATGGAATCCGCAATCCAGAACGGCGAGGCCGAGGATATTGCCAGCTTTTCGCACGGCGATGCGGGAGTAGTGATCGTCGATGTCAAAAGTTTCACCTGGGAAGCCTATGGCGGTTATCTCGCCGACGACTATGACAACGAAGACGGCGACCACGAGCTTCGCGACGTGACCGCCGAAATCCATGCCGCTCTCGGGCGGTCTATCGGCTGACATCTTCACCGGATGGCGGGCGCTGCCCGCCCTGCCCTTCCCCGACGCCCCCTGCCTACCGGCAGGGGGCTTTTTGCGCTTGTCCGTAGGCTGGCTCCCATCGACCTAGCATCGGCAGCGCAGGGCTTCCCTGGTCAAGGCAACGGCTCCGCCCGAGCCCCTTTCTCCTTTTGCTCTTCTCCGTCCTCGAAGGTTCGGCCGCGTCCTGGCAGCGCGCGGCTTGCCGTCAATGGCCTGCCCGCCCCACCTCTTCGAGCCGAGTTGGCCATGACGGCTGCGCCTCGTGCCCGCTGCCCTTCGGGTTCGCGTCCTTCGGGACGAACGAAACCAACGAAAGGAGCAAGAAATGGGACTCGATATGTATGCCTATACGACCAGCGAAACCCCCGAGAAGCCCGTGGACTTCACGGTGACGGAAGCCAGCCAGTTCTTCTACTGGCGCAAGCATCCCGACCTGCACGGCTGGATGGAGGAGCTTTACCAGGAGAAGGGCGGCACCGAGCAGTTCAACTGCGTGCCGGTTCAGATCACCGCCGAAGACCTCGACCGCCTCGAAGCCGACATCAGGAGCGGCGACCTTCCCGACACGACCGGCTTCTTCTTCGGCAACTCGGATGGCTCCGAGACCGAGGACGATCTCGCCTTCATCACGGCAGCCCGCGAGGCGCTCGCCGAGGGCCACACCGTCTATTACGACTCGTGGTGGTAGCCCTATAATCGGGGCGCTCACCGCGCCCCGATTGTCGTGCCGTAGCCTTTTCGCCGCTTGGTGGCTTCGAGTTTTCGCAAGGCGACTTCGGCAGGTTCCGCATCGTCAAACCACTCTTCGAGGGTTTGCCCCTTGCGGCTGCCGATCCGCCCCCATTCGCGGACGAGAGCCCATCCGCCGAAGAGCGTTTGCTCGACGCGCAGATGATAGAAGCGGTGCATGTTCTGCCCGTCATCGACACGGTAGAGCGTGATCATGCCGCGCCCCCTGTCTCCGCCCCTTGTGCCCGCGCGGCGGGCAGGTGCCGGTAAAGCGTGGCTGGCGATACCCGCAGATGCTTGGCGACCTCTTCGACGGTGATCGACTTGTCGGCCAACATGGCGCGGGCGGCTTTCAGGTCGGACTCCTTCAGCTTCGGCGGGCGACCGCCCTTGCGGCCGCGTGCCCTAGCTGCGTCGAGCCCCGCGCGCGTGCGCTCGCGGATGATTGAGCGCTCGAACTCCGCCAGTGCGCCGAAGACGTGGAAGACGAGCTTCCCGCCTGCCGTCGTCGTGTCGATGGCTTCGGTCAGAGACCGAAAGCCGACGCCGACCTCTTCCAGCCCTTCGACCGTCTCGATGAGCTGCTTCATGGAGCGCGCCAGCCGGTCGAGCTTCCAGACGACAAGCGTGTCGCCATCGCGCATGTAGTCGAGTGCGGCCTTCAGCTCGGGGCGCTCGCGCTGCGCGCCCGACGCCTTCTCGACGAAGACCTTCTCGCAGCCCGCCGCCCTCAGGGCATCGAGCTGTAGCTCAGGCTTCTGATCCTGGGTGCTGACACGGGCGTAACCGACAAACATGCGAAAAACCTCTCAAAACTCATGCAAGTATGCCTGATTTGAGAGGATATTTTCAAGAGATTGTTTTGAGAGGCTGTGGATAGCTTTAGGGCGCTCCCGCGACCTCTCGCTTACTTCCCCTCGAAAATGACCGTTTATGAGGGATTTTTACTTTCCCTTCTGCCTTGTCCGATGCTACCGGACACGGAACCGGCCATATGGGCGGAAAGATTGGCGCTTCAAAAATTTACAAACATATGATAGTGTTTGTTTTTTACTGTAAAAATGACGGCCAATAAAGCGGACAGAAAGAAGGACAAATGACGATCCCCGACGATGGCGAGACGATAGGCTTGTTCGAGCCTCTCATGGTCTCGGAAGGCTCACCCGCGCGCGCGGAATTGAACGATCTCGTGCTTGAGCTCGCGGAGAAATCTGCCGCTTTCCGAAGCGGCCTGCCTGCATCCATCGCCGAGGCTCTTGCCGATCTCGTGCGCGCAATGAACTGCTACTACAGTAACCTCATCGAAGGGCATGATACCCACCCTATCGACATCGAGCGCGCGATGCGGAACGATTACAGCGCCGATCCGAAGAAGCGGAATCTTCAGCTCGAAGCCAAGGCGCATGTCGCCGTCCAGAAATGGATCGACGAAGACGGCATGGCGGAACCGCCGACCGCGCCTGCGTCAATCATCGAGCTGCATCGCCGCTTCTGCGAGTTGCTGCCCCCTGAGCTTCTCTTCGTCGAGAACCCCAAGACAGGCGAGAAAATCCCCGTTGTTCCTGGCGAGCTGCGCGCCCGCTACGTCGAAGTTGGGCGGCACGTAGCCATCAGTCCTGGCGCGGTGCCGCGTTTTCTCGAACGGATGCAAAAGGCTTACAGCCTTCCTGGCCGCATCGAGCCGATCCTTGCTGCGGCTTGTGCCCATCACCGGCTTCTCTGGGTGCATCCTTTCCTTGACGGGAATGGGCGGGTTGCCCGCCTAATGTCTTACGCCATGCTACGTAGGACGCTCGACACGCGCGGCCTCTGGTCAGTGGCGCGTGGCCTTGCGCGGCAGGAGGCTGCCTACAAAGAACACCTTGCGGCTTGTGACGGTCCTCGTCGTGGAGACCGCGACGGGCGCGGCACACTGAGCGAAGCCGCGCTTGCCTCCTTCGCTGGCTTTTTCATACGCACTTGCATCGACCAGGTGGAGTTCATGGAAAGCCTCATGCGGCCGGACCGGCTGCGCGACCGCATCTTGATCTGGGCTGAAGAAGAAATCCGCGCCGGAGCGCTGCCCCCGAAATCCGATACTGTTCTGAAAGCAGTGCTTTATCAGGGACAGATCGAGCGCGGGGAAGTGGAGGTCATCCTCGGCACGAGCGACCGCACCGCGCGGCGGGTGACGTCTGGGCTCCTCGAAGCGGGCGCACTATCGTCAGCATCGACCCGCGCACCTCTCAAGCTGGCCTTCCCAGCCAAGTATGCAGGGCGGTGGATGCCGGGGCTGTTTCCTGAGCAAGATGAATAAGGAACTGATGTCTGAAACGTAAAGATAACCAAGAGATTTGAGGTATAACATTGATTAATTTCAGAAAAGGAAGCAAAGACGAGTTTGCAAAACTTACCCCTGAAGCAGGGTTTGATGATCGCGCCGATATTATCCGGCGGCATCTGGCAGAGGTATTTGGTTCCAAGAACCTGTCCTTTCTCATTGGCTCCGGTTGTTCGTCCTACATGCACGAAGGCGATGAGCTTGGCATTCCGACTATGGGACCGCTTGCGACAGAGTTTCAGGCAACGCTTCAGGGTATGCCTGGTCTCCCTGGGGTTGGTGCCTTTGTGTCTTTTGAACAGCGAGATGCGCTCAGAGATCGGCTTGGTATCGACCTCACTCATGAAGACTTCCAAAAAAACCTAGAGAGAATGATGGAAGTCCTGATGACGGCGCAGCAGTTTTGCAAGACGAGCGCCAAGAAAGAAATTCAGGACGCATTAGAAACCGTCGAGGCTGTTATCGCGGGGGTCAAAAAATTTATTCTTGAGAAATGCACTGAAGGCCAATTTGCAAAAGGCGACGAAACAATTGTTACGCTATACCGGCGTTTCTATCAGTCGCTTTCTACCCGATCCCGTGGGCTTGCGCCTCCTTGGGTGTTCACCACCAATTACGACCTCTTCAACGAGCGGGCGATGGACCGATCTGGCATCCCTTATTCCAACGGGTTTGCAGGGACGGTCGAACGTCGCTTCAACCCTTCAACTTATCGCCGTGCCTTGGCAGAACAGCTCGATATTTCTTCAAAGAGGTGGGCAGCAGTCGATGGATATGTGCATTTCTGCAAGCTCCATGGCTCCGTAAACTGGACGGAAGAGAACGCTGGCCTTTTCCCGATCCGTGAGTCCGCCGACAAGCTCGACCCAGTTCAAGATCGCGTCATGATCTATCCGACGCCCTCGAAGCAGACGGCGAGTTTTGGCTCGCCCTACTCAGATATGTTCCGTGAGTTTCAGCGGCAGGTGGTTCAAGATCAGAGCGTCCTCTTCGTGATGGGATTTAGTTTTGGCGACGAGCACATCAACAACATCATTTTCCAAGGGCTAACTCTCCCAGGCTTTCGGCTTATCGCGTTTCTCAATCCTGAAGACGCCAACAATCCTGTGACGCAAGAGCTCGCGGCACTAGGAGACCCGAGGATTTGGTTCATCTGGGGTAGCGACGAGGACACAGGCAAGAAGGCGCACTATTTCGATAGCATTGTGCAGGATTTAATGCCCACGAGTGCTGATCAGAAAGAAGAGCAAGCCATCGAGAAGGTTTTCAAGAAGCTTCTTTCCAAACAGCAAGGTGACGAAAATGGCGAGGGATGAAGCAAGCCGCGCCATAGGTAAGATTGTCAGCGTTTCGGCGGATCATTTGGTCGTTGAACTGCACAGGGGCAGCGACAATTTCACAGTCGTTGGCTTTGATGATGTCCACTATGTCGCGACCTTGGGGTCGTATCTGATGGTGCCGACCCAAGCTGAGTATGTCGTCTTGGAGGTTATTGGCCTCCGTGAGAAGGATTTTTCGCCGGCCTACGGCGGCGCGGCAGAAATGGATAAAGCCACAGCGGCAAAGTTCCTCGATGTGGTTCCAGTGGGTTCTATGCCGGTTCAGGGCGGCTCTTTCAAGTTCGGGGTCTCGACCTTTCCCCCGCTCTATGCAGATGCCCTTTATGCGCGCGATGAAGATCTCGACCGCATTTTCAATGTCGAACAATCGGCAGATCTGACGACAAAGACAGATGCCGAGGGCGCTGCGAAGGAGGGAACAGTTCCCCATACTATCGAGATAGGCATGTCAGCGGTCTTCAAAGACTATCCTGTAAAAGCGCAGCTTGATGCGCTTTTTGGTGGGCATGTGGCTGTGCTTGGAAATACCGGAAGCGGAAAATCCTGCACGGTTGCTTCGATTTTCCAGTCAGTTTTCATGAAACCTGACGACTTCGGAGCGCTTGGTGCGGCCTTTGTAATCTTCGATGTCAACGGCGAGTATCGGCAAGCACTAGATAATCTGCCCTGGTCGATCAATTCGAGCTACCTCAAAGCCACCGATCCCGATGCAGAGATCGAAGATTCGACTAGAAGCATCCTAGGTAATGAAGAAATAAGCCGCTTCCGACTGCCGCATTGGTTCATGACAGTCGATGAATGGGCGCTCCTTTTGCGCGCCAGCGAACGATCACAGCAGCCTGCGCTTCGGACTGCGCTTGGACTAACCACGCTATTTGCCGAACAGGAAGATGGTGTGGTTGAGGACAACAATGGAATTGGTGAAATCCGAAACCACGTCCTTGCCAAAATTGTCCTCGCGATTCTGCAAAGTGATGCCAGCAGCGCCAGCAAGTCAGACCGCATTCTGTCGATTCTTGCGTCTTTCAATACGCCAGAGATCAGCATCGCGGCCATCAGACACAGAGTTGGTGTGAATTATGGGCAACTCGCTGACGCCGAAGGATTGGCCGAGTTTTTGTCGGGCTTCGTACAGGAAGAGCCTGTCCTACCAACCTATGCGAACAAGCCGTTCTCCTTTGACCGGCTAATGGCGGCGCTCGACCTTGCACTCCACTACGAGGAGGCAAACGGAAACAAGCAGATACGCGACTACTGCTCGCAAATGGTGACGCGTTTGAAGTCGGTTTCCGACAACCCTGATTTCGAGTTTCTGCGGGCGGCAGTCGATAATATCGAAGAGCACGATAGGGAACCAACCCACTTCGTGGATCGGCTTTTGGGTATTGCCAGAGATGGGGGCAACTACCGGAAAGAGCGACAGCTTTGCATCATCGACCTGAATGATGCTTCGGATGAGATCGTCGAACTAGCTTCTGCCGTTGTTGCACGGCTGATCTTCGACCGGATGCGCCGCGCTACGCCTCGAAACAAGATGCCTGTCCATCTGATCCTCGAAGAGGCGCACCGCTACATCTCGGAGCGCCCTAGCCGCTTTGCCATCGACGCGGGCGTAACTTTCCAGCGGATTGCCAAAGAGGGCAGGAAGTACGGGGCTTTCTTGATTGTGGCTTCACAACGGCCAAGCGAGCTCTCGAAGACGGTTCTATCGCAGTGTAACAATTTCATCATTCACCGCATCCAAAACCCCGACGATCTTTCGCAGATCAAGCAAATGACGCCGTTTATCTCTGAAACAGTTTTAAGACGGCTGCCATCGTTACCAAAACAGCACGCCCTCATTTTTGGAAGTGCCGTAAAGATTCCGACCACATTCCGCGTCAGAGACGCTGACCCAACGCCGAATAGCGATGACACACAAGTTCGCGATCTTTGGTATGTTCCTGAAAATCCTGAACTCCTTTGGTCTTCATAAGTGCTAGTGTTTTGTTCTGATCGAGGATTCGATATGTTGTCGCCACAAAACGGGTTAGAACTGCTTGTATGGCCGACGATAAGGAAAAGCGTATTCTGCGTGACACGACAAAGCCGGAACATCGGCCGTCTTGGGGTGTGAGTAAAGACAACGCGCCGAAGGGCGCGGCGGCGATCAATTGGGGCGACCGGGGCGTGCCCGCCCCTTCGCCTGGCGGGACCAGCAGCCGTAAAGGAGGAATGTTCGCTAATAGCGATGTCAAATTCCAACCCGCAAAATCTGAGGAGCCGAATAAAGAGCCCCGCCCGATGCGGGACATGTTTTCTCAGGAAGCCAATCGCGAACGCGCCGAAGAAATCCTGCGTGGACAGAAGCATCGAGAGGCCCGTGACCAAGCGCGCGCGAACAGTGTTCGCGCACGGATCAACAAAGAAGGCCCTTCGGTTTTTGACCGCTCCCGCAACCGCGACGACGATTTGGATCGTGGGCGCTAGGCACGCAGGTTGCGTCCAAGTTTTTTCAAAACCGGATCATCAAACCACCGCACGCGCTTGGAAACTATGGGATAGTTGGTCTCAACCAGCAGAAGCTGGCGGTCGCCTTTCATGACCATAAGTTCATCTGGCATGAAGAGTGGTCGCCCCGTTTCGCCGTAGCTGCCGGGTTCTTCCGTTGCACCCCATATCGCCTGTTTGATCTGACCTGAGATCGTTTTCGCCGTCTTGGTGCCGCAGAGCGCGGAAAAGTATTCCGCCGTCATCTTATCGCGGCTGCCAAAGTATTGCAGCACGCCCGAGTTGCCGACGAAGGTTTCCCATCCTTTGCCGTAGAGCTTTTCGAGCTGCGAGAGGTCTTGCACGATCCCCCAGAGCTGAATCCCGAAGCCCGCCATCAGGCCAAAGGCCGTTTCAACGGGCTTGAGCGCGCCGAGCGCCGCCATTTCATCGAGCAGGAACAGCACGGGCTGTTCCGGTTCCTTTTCGATGTTCCGAGCGTTCTGAATGATCGCAATCGAAATGATGAGGCGCAGCCACCGACCAAAGGTCGAGAGCCTGTCGGCGGGCAAAATGAGGTAGACGGACATCTTCTCCCGCTTCATATCAGAGAAGCTGAAATCCGAGGTGCGCATCGTGTCCTGAAGGCGCGGACTATCGAGGAAATGGGTGTGAGATTGCACCGTCGCCAGGATGTTTGAGCGCATCTTCGCTTCGCGTTGCAGTATCCGTGCGCCGGTGCCCGCAATGATCGCGTTTGTGCTTTTTTCCATGTTCTTGAAGAGCGCTACCATATCGGTTTCGCCCTTCAGGAGCAGTTCACGAACGCGAGGAAGATGGCGATGCCCGAATACTTCATCCTCATCATCTTCGGGGTCACCATCGTCGTCGATAGCGACATAGAGGAGAAGGCCGGTCAAAAGTGCCCGTGCTTCGTCATCCCAGAATTTTGAATCCCCCGCTGACGGGACGACCAGTGCATCCGCAAGGATCATGGCGTTTTCAACGATGTCGGGATCACCGGGGCGTAAGAAATCCAGCGGATTGAATCGCATGGATTTTGTGCCAAAGGCATCTACTCCGACGCCCCAAGGATCGAGCGGGTAGACTTTGTGTTCCATGCGATGACGTTGCTCTGCCGTCATCATGAGGTTCTCACCCTTGGGGTCGATCACCAACATGGAACCCTCATATGTGAGGAGGTTCGGAATAATTGCGGTTGTGCCTTTGCCCGCACGCGTAGGAGCGCATGTCAAAAGGTGCCGATCTCCGCCGTATCTGAGCAGATTGGAACCTTCCTCGTCCTCGAAGAGGCCGAGGCGATAGCCCTTTTGGGTGAATAGCTCCGCCGCCTCAATGTCGGCTCGGCGTGCAAGTCGCGCTGAGCCATAGGCATCAGTCGAAAGGTCTTGTGGCTTGAAGAAGAGCAGGGCTCCGGCCAGCAAGCCACCAAAGAGGCCGAGACCCCCGAAGATCGGGTAGGCCATCGTGCCCAGCCCTGGCGTGGTTACGACCGCAAAGGCCATGAGCCCGAGCCCTGCAAAGGCATAGGCTCGAAACTTCGAAAAGATCAGAAGAGGCAGGAAACCGAGCAGAAATCCCGCGATCCCTGACAGCAGCCCGAAGCCGATCTGCGCGTCAATGATCGGACCATTCCAAGATCGTGTTGGACGCCCAAAGGCGTCACGGTCGAAGGTCACATCTGTCTGGTAGCTGTAGATCAGGAAACAGCCAAACAAGAACAGGGCGAGCGGAACTTTGTGCGGGGAGATCGCTGCCCAAGCCTTGCCGACAAGACCCGTCTCCTTGTTCTTTTTGGCAAGATAAGACGCGCCGCTCTCCGCCATCTTCAGGCCGCTTTGCGCAGCCTTTGTGGCTTCCGTGCGAGCAGTCTTTAGCCCCTCTTGCACATCATCGCGGGCAAAGAAGTCTTCCGCCTTCTTCTGCGCCGCGCGCGCTTCCCGCCCTGCGGCGCGGCCGAGCTGTTCAAGGTCGGGCTCCTTGCCGCCGAAAAGCTTCTTCGCAAACCCGCTCAGCCCTTTGCTCTTCGTCGTAGGGGATGCGGTCTTCTGACCGCGCTGCAAATTGCGGATCATTTCATCCCGCGACAAGCTGGGGCTAGAGAACGGATTATCTACATTCGGAGGGGTCTTCTTTCCGTCACCGCCACTCTTGCTAAACATGCGCTCCCGCCCTTCAATTTCCTAAATCAAACCGATCCCGCTCCGCCATCCGGCGGACTGTGTTCTTCGCTTGCCTGAGCCGCCTGCCCCACTTTCTGCGAAGTGTCAGGCAGTTGCTCTTTTGGGCGCTCTTCTGGGGCGTGCTCCTCGAACCATAGGCCGAGGAGGTCACGGTCTTTGAGAGAGACGCTCTCGTCGCTAGCCAGCGTCTTCAGCCAGCCCATGATGTTGGGCTCCGCTTCGGCTGCCTTCATGACCAACCCGCCCATGATAATCTTGCGGCGGGTATCGTCCTTGCGTTTCTGGGCACGCTCTTTCGCCTCAATCGCTTTGATCTCAGCGTCGAGCTTTTCGCGCTGCGCCAGCAGCTTCGCTTTCTTCGATTGTGCATCTGCCATGAGATGCGCTT
The DNA here is from genome assembly GCA_964342585.1 of uncultured Caulobacterales bacterium. GTDB lineage: Bacteria > Pseudomonadota > Alphaproteobacteria > Caulobacterales > Parvularculaceae > Parvularcula. The sequence goes on from CAYFHK010000049.1 coordinate 12,970, forward strand.
TACCATAGTTCAAGCGTCGCTTGAAGACGGTCCTTGCAGACCGTGCTGCCCCTACAGGCCAGCGATCTCCTTGTCTGCCTATTGATTCTTAATGGGATATTTACCATTTTGTGGCAGACTGAGGGAAATAAAACTAATAGCGCGGTTATACGTTGTAGTCACAACGTTCCGCGCACGTTCAACGGGGAGGTATCCCCAAGCCACTAGGGCTTCCCCTCGCCTGCGCCATGAAATCATGGCTCCGGCACGGGCGCTGCCCGAACCCGCGAACGGTTTTGCGTCCGTTCGATCACCGCCTTTCGTGCCCGCCAGTTGGGGCGGAAGGCACTCAGCCCTCATCGCTAGGCGTGTCGGCTGAGATGCGCGGGCACGAAAGCATGTGGCAGGAAGGAGGCGTCAGTGGCGATCTATCGCTGCGAGTTCAAGATCATCTCACGCGGTTCAGGCCATCGGGCCTGCGCCGCTGCCGCCTATCGGGCGGGCGAGAAGATCGTGGATGAACGCTATGGCGCGGCGCATGACTACACCCGCAAGACGGGAGTCGCCGCTTCGTTCATCCTCGCACCTGAGAACGCCCCCGACTGGATGAGCAACCGCGCTGAGCTGTGGAACGCCGTCGAAGCCGTCGAGCGTCGCAAGGACGCCCAGCTCTGCCGCGAGGTGCTCCTCTCCCTGCCCCATGAGCTGACGGACGATCAGCGCGAGACGCTTGTCCGTCAGTTCGTGCGCGATCAGTTTGTCAGCAAAGGCATGGTCGCGGATGTCAACATCCACTCCCATTCCCCTTCCGGCGATGAGCGCAATGATCATGCCCACATCTTGCTGACAACGCGCACGCTCACGGCCTCTTCCTTCGGTCCCAAGGAGCGCTCCTGGAACAGCCGCGACTTCGTACACGACACGCGCGAGGCTTGGGCTGACGCCCAGAACCGCACCTTCGAGGTGCTTGGCCTCGACTTGCATGTCGATCATCGGTCGCTGGCCGATCAGGGGATCGACAGGGAGCCGGAACCGAAGCTCGGGCAACACGCCACGGAGGCGATCCGTAACGGTGAGCCCGAGAAGGCCGATCGTGTCGTTCAGCAGCACGAGACTGTCATGGAGCGGAATGCTGAACGAGAGCGGCTGAAGAACGAGCGCGATGTCATCGACCTCGCGCTTGCGCGGCTGGAAAAGGCAAAGGGCGAGCGCGACCAGGCGGAGTTCGCGGGGCTCGCCGTTGTCCATGCCCAGCAGATGCGGAATGTTCAGACCGCTCAGGCGGCGTCCCTGTACGCGCTGCGCCGCGAGCAGCTCACCACCTTGCGCACCGCCGTGCGGGCGGCGCGTGCCGATCACGACCAATTCCGCAAGGAGCTCACGCCGAGCTTCCTTCAGCGGATGGGCGAGATCGTCAGGCTCAAAGGGCGGGAGATGCGGAACAAGCGCGATAGCGCTTTGCGTGAGTTCAAGTCCACGCAGGATTCTCGCCTCAACGCCCTTCGCGCGCGGCAGCGGCGCGAGCTGGCTGCCTTGAAGGATCATCACGCCGGAGAACTTACTAAGCTTCGCAAGGAGCAAGGCGGCGAGCGTGATGATCTGGCGCTGCGCCAGCAGCAGCGTTTGGAGCGCGAGAAGGCACTCTTGCGCGCCCGTCAGGCGGGCGTCGGCACCGCGCCACGCAGCGCCGACGAGGTACTGTTCACGCGCAAAGAAGACGCCTCCCCTACCCTATCGCCTGAGACGCCCCCAGAAACAGCCAGAGAGCCTCGTGACGGCCTCTCTGGGGTCTGGGATAGCCATGCCCTTCCGAGCGGCTCTGGGGCTGCTGAGGGCAGTGACAGCGGCGAAGGTGGAGGTCGCGGTGACAGCGGCGGCACGGGTGGGGGTATCCATCCTGGCGACAAGCGCCGTGAGGAAGAGCAGAAGCCCCCTAACCCGCCAGAGCAGCGCGAGGATGCCGCGCGTCGGCCTGAGCCAGAGCTTGATCCTGACTTGACCTCCGAGGAGGTGCTCATGCCGAAGCGTCACCGCCACGTTGAGCGACCGCAGGAGCCAGACGCCGATGGTCAAAAAGGTATGTTTGCCAAAACCGCCCGCAAAGCCGATGTGCCAAAGCAACCATCATCACCCAACTTTCTTGATCCTGATTACGAAGGTCCAAGTCAGGAGGAGCTCGAACGTGCCCGCAAACTTGAACGCGCTATCCGCGTGCACAAGAAACGTCAGGCTCGAAGAGAGGCTGACGAATTTCTCAAGCGGGAACGTGAACGCGATAGAGATCGAGATGGGCCGGAAAGATAGAAGGCTATAATCCTAGGATGCTAGGTATGTAGCATCCTACACCTTGCCGTATTTCTCTTCGAGGAGCGCAAGCGCTTCTTCCAGAAGGTCGGGTACTTTCTTGCGGGTACGAATGGCGAGCATCTCGTAGCCATCTGCCACGCCGCGCTTGATCCGTTTGTTGAATTGCACTTTCTCGCCTTCGGCAACCTGCGTGAACATCACGCCGGACTCACGGGCAACCTTCGGCTTCGCTTTCGTGGCTTCTGCCTTTGGCTCTTCGGCTACGGCTTCCGAGCGACGACGCGGGGGTTCTGCGATTTGGAGACCTTTTGCCATTATGCCGCCTCCCTCTTGCTCATGAGCTGATCAACGATTTGCTGTGCAACGTCGATGGCCTTCTCCTGAACTTTCGGGAATGGCACTTCGGAAGCGGCGCGCCCTTCCGCATGTCCTTGTCGGATTGAGGCCAGCTCAGGCAACACGGGATCGAGAGCTGTCAGGCGCGCTTTGCGCAGATAGCTGCGCGCGGCGGCATCTTCTGCATCAGAGCCTTTGGCGCGGCAAAATACAAAGAGTATCTTCTCGGAGGCGATCCCTGCATCTTCAAGTTCGTAAGCTGCTTCGATCTGCGGCTCCATGTCATCGAGACTGTAGCCGGTAGGGATTAGGATCAAATCGCTGGCCTGTGCCATGACCCTACCACCCTTTTCAGCGTGAGCGGGTCCGTCGAGGATCATCAAATCAAAGTGCTCTGCTTCCTTAATGGCGCGTTCGACCGTTCGAAATTTTTCGACGGCTACGTCTGGCTGATAACCGGCAACGTCGCGGCGAGCTTTCCACTTCGTGGCAGTGCCTTGTGCTGGGTCAAGATCGGCGATCTTCACCCGCCAGCCAGTTTTCGCAATTTCAACAGCAAGAAGCCTTGCCAAGGTGCTCTTACCCACACCGCCTTTTTGAGAGATCAACGAGATGATCATGCCTGCCTCCTTTATTTTTTCTTAGGATGCTAGATTCGATGCAATCTAGCAAGCTAGAATTGTTATTTCCTAGGATGTTAGGAATATATAATCCTAGCATCCTAGGATTTTGCACTTGAACGTCTTATGGCTTCCCGCGCTTTTCTGCATGTTTTCGGCAGAACCCGATGAAAGCTTTCGTTGGATTGCGTGGTGGCTCCACATCGTAGTCGTGCATCCACTGCCTCCATTCTTGCTCCAACACATACACGTCCCATCCAGGCGCAACCGTCCGAGCGTCATGATAGGCTTCAGGGTCTAGACGTATCTTTGACAGGGCAGGGGAAATAACTGGCTCAGCAGTGCGACGGTTGGTGAAAGTCACCATGTCGTCTTCAAAGCTCAGCGCGTAGTCTGGCATGTGACCAAACTCATTGTCTTCTTGAACAATTTTTTGAACCAGCCTGCGGAACTCCTTCATCGTCGAAGCCGATCCACATTTCTCTTGCAACCTCGGCAAACCGATTTTCCACGACAATTTCATGCCGCAATGCTTGCGCCCAAGCTCGTAGATGCGCCTCTCCAGAGGTTTTCGTAAACGGAAGTAATCGCGGTGCAGCGTCAGCACCTCCTTGTGCCGTATCGCGTTGAACACCCAATCGGACAGTTTGATCTCCACTTCCTGCATTCGTCCTTCGCGGGTCTCACGAACAATGCGGAAGTGATCAATAAGGCCAAAACCGTCCATAACCTCGGTATCACCTGTCGTGATATTGGTGGTGATTACGGTGCCCTTCAGGCGTTCAAACGCGGCACGAAGCTGTTCATAACCACGACCATCCTTGCCTCTGTTGGTGGCAGAAAGCAGGTCATACGCCTTAAAACGGACTGTCTGGCTCACTTCACGCTCTTCATTCAGCGCGGCCATGATCTGGGAAATGCAGAAGATCAGAACATCCCTGTCATGAACCGTCGCCAAGCCTTTGACCGAAGGCGTGATTTCTACAAAATTCTTACCACTCTCATACCGCCGCACCCTTCGATCCGGTTTTGTTGAGATCGAGAAAATCGGATGCTCCATAGATGCCATGTCACCCTTCGGTGCCGCATCGAAGATGTCACAGACGAAGAAATCACCCTGTTGCATCCTATCCGGCAGAAGGGGGGAGCGGTCTTTTGTGTTTTCACCCACCATGCTACCACCTTTCGTGTTATCACACACCAAATGCAGACTAACGTGTTTTCACCCACCTGCCTAGCCTCTTTCGTGTTATTACACACCGTTTATCGTGTATTTACACACCCTTTTTCGTGTTATCACACACCGGCCTTTTCATTTTTTCTTTGTTTTACAAAACTTTAAGCGCCCAAAAATCATGCGTAACACAGATTCTAACACATATTTAACACACAGGGGGCTGTGGATAACTTCAGTTTAAGCCTGAAACAGCGCATTTGCCTCCTAGCTATCTAGGATTCTAGCAATCTACACTCAGAATCACCAAAGAATGACCCCATTGCGAACCGCAGCGTCTTAAAAAGCTTCCTTAGCGAACATGTCCTGACTTAACCAAGGCACACTTCGCTCTCCGACCTTGATCAAGTCAGGCCAGATCGCTCAACAGTCGCCACGACGATGGCTCCGAAGAATGAAATTCTAAAACCTGTGCTTCTCACAAAAGGGATTCGCTTTCATGGGGGAGATGCGTTTTCTCTCAAAGCCTTAGCAGCCCTAGTACAGAGGGCTTCTATTGACCAGTGTCGATGGTCAGCGTATGCTTTTTCAAAAGCAACAAATGGTAAACCATGAAACATCCAGGCATTCAAATTCGCAAAGATTGCATTGAAAGAAACGGTCTGACAGTGACCGAGGCCGCGCGAATACTGCATGTAGATCGCCAAACCCTTAGCAATCTTCTCAATGAGCGTTCAGGCGTCTCGCCAGAGATGGCCGTGCGACTGGAAAAAGTCTTCGGCACATCTGCCCGTGACTGGATGCAACGGCAACTCGAATTTGAATACAGCCAGGTGATGAAGCGCGAAGCCAAGATCAAGGTCGAACCGTTCGAACCCTTGCAACAAAGCCAAAAGGGCAGGGGGAGCGAATGAACGCAGTAGAAATCGAAGAAGCCATTTCCAAGCTTGCGGCGGCACCTTTTGAAGCTGCCGAGTTTCCCTATGCTTTCCTTGAGGCTTTTGGAAATAAATCCACAACCATCAAGCGCCTGCGCACGGGATCATCGAATAAGTCAGATGTCGAAGGCGTCCTTCAGACCAGCAACATCCATATCAAAACCTGCGCCCCCGGCACGGTGACAGAAACGCTCGCCGCCTTGCGCGAGAGCCCTGCTACCAAGCGAGCAAAGGCCAAGTTCATTCTCGCCACAGACGGTGAAACACTTGAGGCCGAAGACCTCGTGACGGACGCCCCGCCTCTCGTGTGTTCATTCCCTGAGTTTTCGGATCACTTTGGCTTTTTCCTGCCGCTCGCAGGCATCTCAACCGTCAAGCAAATCCGCGAAAGCTCCTTCGACATCAAGGCGACGGGGCGGCTCAACCGCC
>CAYFHK010000050.1:0-18535 GCA_964342585.1 uncultured Caulobacterales bacterium
TGGTTGGGGGTTCGAGTCCCTCCGGGCCTACCAATCTATCCCTTTGAAATCACACAAAACCCTTGCCATGCAGGGGCTTTGTCCGTTTGATGGTTACAACTTTGGTTACAAACGGGGATGATCATGGCGGGCAAAGTCAGGCACCTAGTAAATCGAAAAGGACGGTATCACGCTCGCCTCGTGGTGCCGAAAGACCTTCGCCAGATCGTCGGCAAGACGGAATTGCGCGCCCCCTTGGGCGGCGACTACCGGCACGCGCTGAGGCTGTTGCCCGGGGCGGTCGCCGAGCTTCAGCACCAGATCGCCCTTGCCGAGCGAAAGGCCAGCACCAAGCGCAGCATCGGGGCGCCGCGGTATCCGCTGGCACCTGACCAGATCGCGCACAGTCACTACATGCAGCGCCTCGAATTCGACGACGAGCTGCGCAACGATCCGCGCTACGCCTCAGTCGAGATTGATGTGCTTCTGGTATCCCGGTTACGCAACGCTATCGCCGGACGTGCCAGCGACGACGAGCTGCGCCAGCTTGTCGGCCGGCAGATCGAGCAATTCCGGAAGGCTGGCAACCTGTCGGCCAAGCCGGGCTCTGACGAATGGCGGATCGTGGCCCGTGCCTTGTGCAGCGCCGAGCTAGAGGCGCTGGCAAGGGCCGCAGAGCGCGACGAAGGCGACTTCGCCGGCCAACCCTCAGACCCGCTCATCAAGAACGCACAGCCGCCTGAGGATACCGCTGCGCCCGTGAACCTCGCGCAGTTATGGAGCGACTATAAGGCCAGCCGCAAGCAAGCCGGCTTCATGAAGGACAACGGGCGCCGCCAGAACCCAGTGATTGAGAACTTGCGCCAGCACCTTGGGCATAGCGACGCCGCGCGGATCACGAAGAAAGACCTGTTGGCATGGCGCGACAAGCTCATGCAGGACAAAGGCGCAAAGACAGTGAGCGACATTTACCTGTCGACGGTCAGGTCGCTCCTGAGGTGGGCCGAGGAAAACGAGCGCCTGCCCGCCAACGTGGCGGCAACCGTGCGACAGCCAAGACCACGCCGCCAGCATGGGCGCGAACGAGGATATACCGACGCGGAGGCCCTCGCGGTGTTCAATGCCGCCCTCTCCTACAAGAGGAAGATCAACGCGGTCGGTCGCAGTGAGACGCCACACCAAGCGGCCGCGAAGAAATGGTGCCCGATCATCTGCGCCTTCACCGGTGCCCGGATTTCCGAGATTACGCAGCTACGTAAAGAGGACGTGCGCCAAGAGGATGGCTGGTGGATCATCCGCATCACGCCCGACGCCGGCTCAGTGAAGGCGGGCAACTACCGCGACGTGCCGCTGCACCCCCAGGTAATCGAACTGGGCTTTATCGACTTCGTAAAAGCCGCCTCGCCCGGCCCCATGTTCCACGCTGGCAAGGATCCTGAGAAATACGCCACGGCGGCGAGTAGCGTGTCGGATGAGATTGCCAAGTGGCTGCGCAATTCCGGCCTGATACCTGAGGGCGTTTGGCCCAACCATGCGTGGCGGCACCGGTTCAAGACGGTCGCGCGTGAGATTGGCGCGTCGGATCGTGTCACAGATGCGATTTGTGGTCATGCTGGCAGGACTGCCGGCGACAACTACGGCGACGTGACCCTGAAGGCGAAAGAGCGGCTGATTGAGGCTTTGCCGGGGTTCGAGTTGACCCACACCAAGGTGAGATAGGAACGTTTGGAACTGATCTGGCAATCTGTTTATTGTCACAAGTTACGGTGACTTGATTAGAGGATTTAGATGAGAATGACGGTTACTCAATCCTCCGAAAGACTTACTGTTCGAGACATCGAAAGATTTCTCGAAACAAAAGCGCCTGAAGATACCACGCTCGAGTTCAAGCAAGCCGTATACGAGAAGAGTGACAAAGGTAAAAAGGAATTTGTAAAAGACGTAACCGCATTTGCAAATTCGCAAGGTGGGCACTTGGTCATCGGTGTCATTGAAAAAGAGCGTTGCGCAACTGCGTTGAACCCGCTGAAAGGCATCGACTTGGATGCTGAGATGCAGCGCCTTCAAAACCTATGCAACACACGCGTAGTGCCATTGATCACGGGCGTCGACATCTACTGCATCGACGTAGACGGCGGCGCGTTACTAGCAGTGAAGGTTCCCAAAAGTCCAACTGCTCCGCACCAGGCTAAATCCGAAAAGTCCAAGACATTCCACCAGAGGCATTCAAATTGCACCTCCGAGATGGACGTCAGCCAACTCCGAGAGGCATTTACTAAATCGACCACGGCGGAGAACAAAGCGGCCGAACTGTCGAGGCTTTGGGCTTATACTTTGGACGAAAGAATTAATGCCTCGGTTCTTCAAGAAGCTTCTAAAAAAGGCACCAACAAGATTGAACTTGCAGGAATGGACGGTAGTGAATTCGACAGTAAAGATGGGGTCGTGGCGTTACATATTATCCCAATCGGCAGCATATTTGAGCGAACTTCATTTACCATTGAAGCTATCAGGCAATCGGAGGGCCTATTCGCGCCGTTGACGGTGAGGGGATACAAGGAAGAGATCGATGTTGATCGCGTGACATACTACAACAATGAGCATGACATAAATCACTTGACCCAAGTGCACAGGACCGGTGCCTTGGAAATAGTGAGTGAAGGATTTATTCGGGAACCTCACACACGGCGCGAACTTTTGGGTCTGAAGATATCTGCAGCACTTAAAGACCAGCTTCCCAGATATCTAAAAGGCTTGAGAAAGCTCGGCGCTACACCACCGCTTTTTGTGAAAATGCGTATTCTGCGTGCATCAAATTCCGAGATGGATACAGGCGGTCGTCTTGCATATTTCTCAGGCACAGACCGACATCTTGGGGATTGCACTATCGAGCTTCCCAGTGTTTTAGTCGTCGACTATCCAACTGAATGTGAAATTGACCGAATCGGAAAAAAAATTCTTGACCCATTGTGGAATGCATATGGGCGAGCAAAGTGCCCTTGTTTCGATGACAGCGGGAAATGGTTGAGTATTAGCTAATATGAGCTCAGCCGTATCGCCGCGCCCGAAGCCGGATAGCATCAAGCTTAAGATATGTAATCACATAACATTTTTCTTTATCCGCGACTCCGTGTGTGCTAATTATGCAACACACCACGACGGACGCGGACTGCATGGCATTCGAAAAACTCAAGAAAACGCTGGGCTTCACGGCTGAAGAAAAGGCCTACACGCTCACTGACCCCGAGGCGTTCGCCTTCTTCGGCGCCATCCCTACCTCGTCCGGCCTGTCCATCGGCCCCGGTAACGCAATGCGCGTCCCGGCCGTGGCCTGCGCCGTCTCTCTCATCTCCGAAACCATCGGCTCGCTTCCGGCCAAACTCTATGTTCGCACCGACAAGAGCGCCCTGACCAATCACGCTGCCTATCGCCTGATCCACAGTGAGGCGAACGATTGGACCAGCGCCGGTGAGCTGCGCGAAGCCCTTACCCTTGATGCCTTGTTGCACGGCGCCGGCCACGCCTATGTGAATCGCCTCAGCGACGGCACCCCCTATGAGCTGCACCGGCTGGAACCGGGCAAAGTGCAGCGTGATTTTGAGCGAGACGGTGAGCCCTTCTACCATGTCACCACTGAGGACGGCCAAATGCCCATGTCCTACCGCGACGTGCTGCGCATTGAAGCCTTTGGCGGTGTCTCACCGATCACCCTTGGCCGCGAGGCTATCGCCCTGGCACTGAGTTTCGAGGGCCATATCGGCGGCGTCTTCGCCAACGGCGGCCGCCCCTCCGGCGTGATCAAGTCGCAGAAGGTGCTCGACGTGGAATCGAAGAAGAAGGTCGCGTCGAGCTGGTTCAACACGCACGGCGGCAAGAGCGCCGGCGGCACCGCCATTCTCGACGAGGGCATGGACTATCAGCAATTGTCCATGACGCTCGCCGATACGCAATTCGCCGAAAACCGGCTTGAGCAAATCCGCGAGATCGCCCGTGTGTTCCGCGTCCCGCCAACGATGCTCTTTGAGCTGAGCCGCGGCACGTGGAGCAACACCGAGGAAATGGCCCGGCAATTCTTCACGATCACGCTCAAGCCGTGGCTGACCGCGTGGGCGTGGTCCTATGCCCGGTGCCTGCTTACCCCTGAGGAACGCACCGGCGCCTATGTCGAATTCATCACCGACGACCTGCTGACCACCGACGCGGCCGCCCGTGCGACCGCCTATGGCCAATATCGCAGCATGGGCGCGCTCACCGCCAACGAGGTGCGCGCCGGGCTCAACCTGCCCCCGCAGGCCGGCGGCGACAAACTTCAGAATCCCTACACCACCACCGGCAAGGAACCCGCCGAATGAAGCACACCGCATTCTTCGGTGACGCCGAACACACGTTCGCGCTCACCGACCCCATGATCGCCGAGCTTGAGCGCATCACCGATCTTGGTATCGGCGCGCTCTACCTGCGCGCGGTCAACATGCAGTTCAAGCTTGCCGATCTGGTCGAGATCATCCGGCTTAGCCTGATCGGCGGCGGCGCCCATCCGGAACAGGCAATGCAGCTCACTGACACCTACGGCCGCAACCGGCCGATTGCCGAGCTTTACCCCCTCGCCATGGATATCCTTGATGCCCGTTGGGGCGACGGCAAAAACGACAACGAGGCCGACAAATGACCGAGCGCCTCGAAGTCAAAGCAAAGCTGGAAGTCACCGACGAAGGCACGATCACCGGCATTGCGTGGCCCTTCGCCTCGCCTGATCGCGTAGGCGACACCATCACCAAGGGCGCGCTCACCACGCCCGACACCCTGCCCATGCTCTTTGCCCATGATCAGGGCCAAGTCGTCGGCGTTTGGGATGAGATCGCCGAGAGCGACGACGGCCTGACCGTCAAGGGCCGCTTGCTGGTCGAAGACGTGGAGCGCGCTCGCGAGGTGCGCGCCATGATCCGCAACAAGGCGGTATCCGGCCTGTCCATCGGCTTCGTCACCAAGCAGGCCAAGCGCCACGCCAAAGGCCGCAACATCACGGCGGCCGACCTTCACGAAATCTCAGTTGTCGCCGTCCCGTGCCATCCGGGCGCGCAGATCACTTCCATCAAATCCGATGGCACCCCCCTGCCCCATATGGAGATCCCGAACATGGAAAACGAAGAAACCGAAATCGAGCAGAAACACGAGCCGCAGACGCCGGCCAACGATACGCCCCAAGTGCCCCAGGTCGACACCAAGGCCTTCAACGAGATCAAGGCGCGGCTCGACAAGCTGGAAGCCAAGGGCAACCGGCCGCTGATCACTGGCCCGGCCAATCCGGCCATGGGCGCCGAGGAAGTGAAAGACTTCACGCACTACCTCTCCACCGGCGAGAAGAAATCGCTGACCACCGCCAGCGACACCGCGAACCATATCCTTGCCCCCGAGGACGTCAGTTCCGAATTCATCCGCAATCTGGTCGAGTTCAGCCCCGTTCGCGCCATTGCAGACGTGCGCAGCACCACGGCCGCAACGGTGATCCTGCCGAAGCGCACCGGCGTAACCAACGCCGCATGGGTTGGCGAAACCACCGCGCGCACCGGCAGCAACCCGGCATTCGATCAGGCCGAGCTCAACATCAAGGAAATCGCCACTTACGTGGATATGTCGCTTCAGCTCGCCGAGGACAGCGCCAACGTGCTCGGCGAAGTCAATCTCGCGCTCGCCGAGGACTTCGGCCAGAAAGAGAGCTTGTCGTTTGTCAGCGGCAGCACTGCCCTTGAGCCGGCCGGCTTCATGGCCGACGCCAATATCGCAGTCACCAATGCGACCGGTGCGGCGGCTATCGACCCGGACGAGCTGATCGCGATGATGTATGCCCTGCCCGGCACCTACCGCAACGCAGGCACTTGGGTCATGAACGGCGCCACGCTGGCAGCCATCCGCACCCTGAAGGACGGGCACGACAACTACCTTTGGCAGCCGTCCTATCAGGCAGGCCAGCCCGAGACGATCCTTGGCCGGCCGGTGATCGAAGCCGTCGACATGGCGGATATCGAGGCCGAAGCCGAACCGATCATCTTTGGCGACTTCAAGCGCGGCTATCGTATCTATGACCGCCTCTCGCTGGCGGTGATGGCCGACCCCTACACCCAGCGCGCCAATGGGCAGGTGCGTTACCACGCGCGGCGCCGTGTCGGTGCAGGCGTTGTCCGCCCGGACGCCTTCCGCAAGCTCAAAATGGCCGCCTAACCCGGCCATGCCCAAGCTGTCCGCATATGAAGGGGTGGCGCTGGAATACGGCGGCAATGCCGTGTTCCTGCGCCCCTCTTTGCGGGCAGCCACTCACCTTGAGCGCCTGCACGGCGGCTTCCCTGCCCTGTTGCGGAAGGTCGAGGAATTCGACACGCACACCGTGCGCGCCGCCATCACCTACAGCGCCGATAAAGACGCCGCCGAGCGCCTCTTGGCATACGCGGCCACTCAGCCCCTCTCCGGTTTCATGCTTGCCGCTCAACGGCCGCTCTTTGAGCTGGTGCATTCGCTTCTACCTGAGGCACCCGAAGGCAACTCCAAACACAAGGCCACCGGCGACCCGATGCCTTGGGCCGAAGTCTACCGTGAGCTTTTCGGCCTCGCGACCGGTTGGCTTGGTTGGACGCCTGAGACCGCTTGGAGCGCCACGCCCCAAGAGATCACCGACGCTTTCAACGCGCATCTGGCAAAGCTGAAGGCCATCCACGGCAGCGCCGAGGACGACGAAGACCAGAACCCCGACACCTACAGCCCCGACCAACTGGCGCAGATCGAAGCCCAAGGCCACGATCCGGCATTCGACCGCGCCGGCCTGCAAGGGCTGAAATCAAAGGGCAAAGCCTGATGCCCCGACCGCCGCATATCTGCACGTGTGGCCGCACCGTGGCGCATGGTGCCGTGTGCCCCTGCAAGCAGGCCGCTAAGCGCGCCCGTGATCGCCGCCACGATGCCCACCGGCCGCGCGCCTCAGAACGTGGTTACGGCCACAAGTGGCGTGTCGCACGTGACCAGTTCCTTCAGGTGAACGACCGCTGCGCGTGGCCCGGTTGCTGCGCCCCTGCCACCGTTGTGGATCACCGCACTCCGCACCGTGGCGACAAGGCCCTGTTTTGGGATCGCACCAACTGGCAGCCGCTATGCGCTCAACATCACAACCGGCACAAGCAGCGACAGGAGCGCAGCAAATGAGACACCAAGGGGAACGTGAGCTTTGGTGCGAAGTGCTGGCACTGGCAATCTCAGATGCGCTTACCGGTGTCTCTGGTGTCAGCGGCACCCAGCTTCAGAAGGTGCGCGCAATCGAGGCCGCGCGGCGCTACCTCACCGAGCCAAACCAAGACTTCAACATCGTTTGCGCCCGTGCCGGTGTCGATCCAGACGCAGCGCGCGACCGGTTGGCAAAGCAGATTGCAAATGCGCCCACCCCGGAACAGATCGTCCAGCGAAACGGCAGGCCAGCAACGAGCCGGCGTAGCGTTCGCGCCGAGCGCAGGCGCAATCAGAAGCCGCGTGCCCAAGGGGCGGGGGTGGTCTCCGATTTTGAGAGGGATGCAGGGACCGGCGCGGGGAGGTCCGCACAAGACAGCTCGAATATAAGTTTTCCAAAGGAATGCGCATAATGGCCGCACAAACCGCCCTGACCTTGCTCAAGTCGCAGCTCAATCTCGACCACAACCTTGATGACGCGCTGCTTACCCACAAGCTCGAAGCCGCCGAGCTTTGGATTGCCAACTACACCGGCGTGGACTTCGACGTCACCAATCCGGCCATGACGGAAGCTGCGTTGCAGCTTTCGGCCTACTGGTATGAGCAACGCGAGGCCGCATCCTTCGGTCTGACTACGGCGCCGGTGCCCTTCGGCGTCCGCGACTTGCTTTCCCCGTATCGCAATCAGGTGACCGGCCATGTCGCTCAGTAAGCAGTCAAAGGCACTCGAAGCCCGCTTGAAGGCCATCCCGCGCGAGGTGCTGCGCGAGGTCCACCCTGCCATTGTCAAAGGCGCCGAGGAAACCGCCGACGCGATGCGCGCCCTTGTCCCGGTTGCCGAGGGCGACTTGCAGGCGTCCATCACCGTTACCGCGCCGGGCGAAACCACCCCGGCCTATGCCGAAGGCGGCGGGCGCCGGACGGCCGAAGACAATCAGGCGCTCGTGACGGCCGGCAACGAGAAAGTGCGGCACGGTCACTTGCAGGAGTTCGGCACAGTGAAGCAAGAGGCGCAGCCCTTCCTTCGCCCCGGCGCCCGGCTGGCCCGGCCCAAGGCCATGCGCCGGATCCAGCGCGCCATCGGCAAGGCAATCCGGAATGCAGGGGGCAAGGCATGATCGAGCCTAGCATCGCCCTGCAAACGGCGCTCAGGGGCGCGCTCATTGGCAACCCGACCGTGAGTAACCTCGTGGCCCCCGACAACCTGCGCGCCGGCTCCACCCGGCCGGACAAGCTGCCCTGCGTCATCTTGGCCAATCCGCAGACGGTCCACCTGGGCCGCGCCAGTGGCGGCGCCTACCTCACGCGCGTTTTCATCGACCTGCATATCTGGGCGGTCGAGGATGGCGCGGACATGGCCCGGCAGATCGGCGGCGCGGCGGCGCTCGCCCTTTGGGATCGACCGGCCGCCGATGGCATTGCCATTGATACGTATGAGCGCCCCGGCTTCATCTACATGCGCGACCCCAGCCCCGAGCTGGCCTACTGCCACGGCGTCGGCACGGTCGAAGCTGTCGTTCAGTGGCGGGCCTGACCATGCTGCGCGCCGGGAAGCTTGACCGCGAAATCACGATTGAGCGCGAGACTGAAACTGTCGCCCCGAGCGGCGCGGTGTCGAAGGTATGGGCGCCGGTTGCGACCGTCCGCGCGGAGCTGGTGCAGCAATCGGCCGACGAATACCTCGCAGGCTTCGGCGAGGCGGAAGGCGACAACGTCGTGTTCCGCGTTCGCTACCTCGCCGGGATCACCACGGCCGACCGCGTAAGCTACGCCGGTGACACCTACGATATTGACGGGATCGCGGAATTTGGCCGGCGCAAGATTCTCGAAATTCGAGCGAAAAAGGGTTGAGCCAAACCTATGATTACCTATGGTAAACCAAGCCTGATCGGGGGAACTCCGAGCAAACTCCCTTCGCAGAATCGCCACGGAAGCTCGGTCGTCAGCGTGTGTCTACCCCCTAGGCGCCGTTGCGCCTCTCCCGGTCAGGCTATCATCAAAAAATTTATTGTTCGGCAAACTTGCCCACAAGATCAGGATGGAGCGCGTTCTATGACGACATCGTGCGCACCGTCACATGAGAACAACGGCCACAACAAGTATCGGGATAATAAGAGCGACCGCTATAGCCAATATCCCGTCGGGTTCCATGATCGCCTCCAGTATCTTTCGGCGCCGGACGTGAGGGACGTATCTAATTTCAACCTCTTTTTCAATGAAACGAGATTTGGAGGTTCCGCTTGACCGTTCATTCGCGCGGCGTGAAACCGCCCCTCTCACCCGATACCGACGCACTTACCAAGGCGCCACCGGTGCCCCGGTATCTGGCGCCGCAGGCCAAGGCCGAGTGGAAACGGATCATGCCGCAGCTCATTGCGCGCCGGGTGATCACCAAGGCCGATCTGGCGGGCGTGGAAAACTACTGCATCTGCATCGGAACCGTGCGCCAGATCGAGGAAGACCGCGCCGGCGGTCAGATCGACGTGAAGCTCTTCGGCGTGATGAACCGGGCGGCACAGACTGCGCGCCAGCTCGCCGCCGAGTATGGCCTGACGCCTACCAGCCGCGCCCGTATCGGCGCTGTCCAGTCGGCCGACGATGACGACGACAACCCGCTCGCGGTCTGATCATGGCAGCCGGCAGCACCTATCCGAGCTGGATCTTCGATGGCAGCCCTATTGCTGACCCATTGGGCCACGGTGAGCGCGCCGTGAAGTTCCTGCGCCGGCTGCGCCATCCCGCGAGCACTGAGTCGAAGCAACGTTTCCAGCTCTACCCGTTTCAAGAGCGGATCGTGCGCGGCATCTACGGTCCGCGCCACAAGGATGGCAGCCGGATCGTCAAGACGGTGTTCCTGATGCTTCCGAGGGGCAACCGCAAAACCAGCTTGGCGGCGGCGCTGTCGCATCTCCACGTAATCGGTCCCGAGAAGCGCCCGGCTGGTCAGGTGATCTTCGCGGCGTCGGATCGTGAACAGGCGGGCATTGGATTTCGCGAGGCGGCCGATATCATCCGATGCGACAAGCGCCTTGTTGAAGCCACGCGCATTCACGACGCCTTCAACAGCGCAAGGCAGATCACCGACAATGCCAGCGGCGCCCGGTTGCGTGCCGTGTCGAGTGATGGCCGTGCGCAGCATGGCACGACGCCGGCCTTTGTGCTGGCGGATGAGATTCACGCTTGGAAGGGCCGCGAGCTTTGGGAGGCGCTCAAGTCTGGCCTCGCCAAGACCGACGACAGCTTGCTCGTGATCGCTACCACGGCCGGGCGTGGCCATGAGAGCTTGGCCGCAGAACAGTATGCCTATGCCCGGCGGGTTGCCCTGGGCGAAATCGACAACCCCGAATTCCTGCCGATCATCTTCGCCGCCGAGGCCGATGACGATTGGCAGGATGAGAAGGTTTGGCACAAGGTGAACCCCGGCCTGCAACATGGCTTCCCGTCCCTGCCCGGCTTGCGCTCACTGGCGAAGGAAGCTCAGGATCACCCGGCCGAGCGCTACAGCTTCCAGCAATACAACTTGAACTTCTGGCACGGGAACAGCCGCGACCCGCTGTTCAGCATGACCGCCTATGACGCCCGGCGTTTCGACGATGACGAAACCGACCTAGAGGCCCTGCCCTGCTGGATCGGCGTAGACATGGCACGCAACGGTGACACGGCGGCCGCGGTCGCGGCATGGCTGCACGATGACGGGCAGATCACGATCAAGCCCTCGTTTTTTGTTCCGGGCGACGACCTGAAAGAGCGCAGCGACCGTGACGGCGTTCCCTATGAGCGCTGGCGCGACGAAGGGCTGATCACGGCCACGCCCGGCCCGATCATCGACCCGGAAGTCGTCGAGGATCATCTGCGCGAGCTGGCAGCGCGCCATGACGTGCAAGAGATCGCCTTCGACCCCCACCTCGCCCGGCAGATCATGCAGCACTTGCACGATGATGGGTTGCCGGTGGTGGAACTGAGACAGGCGCCCTTGTCCATGGGCGTAGCCATCGGCGACCTAGAGCGCACCGTCAATGGGCGGATGATCCGCCACGATGGCCACCCGGTGTTGCGCCATCACTTCGACAGCGTCGTCGTAAGTCGCAATGAGACGACCGGGCTTGTCCGAATGCACAAGTGCAAAAAGGTCGACCGGATCGACGGGGCAGTCGCGGCCGCAATGGCAGTTCACCGAGCGGTAGCAGGCGAAACCACCCGCTCACAATACACCGGCGAAGACGCCGAGATTTTCACTTTCTGAGGTATGAGCAAATGAATGACGCAACCCTTCCCGGCTTAATCGTTCCCGTCGAAGCGCGGATCGCGAATCTTGAGCGAGGCCTTGCGCGCGCCAACCGGGCGCAGCGCCGCGCCAGTCAGCGCATGGAACGCCGCGCCCGCCAGAGCGCCGACAGGATGAGCGCCAGCTATGCGAGGGCCGGCAACGCCGCGGCGACCGCCTTCAAGCGCCTTGCGGTGCCGCTGGTGGCCGGTGTGGCGTCGGCGCAGACCGCCCGGAAAATCTCGGACGTAACCCGGTCAGTGGCGCAGCTTGGCGACGAAGCGGAGCGCGCCGGTGTGCCGCTTCAAGATTTTCAGGAATGGAAATTCATCGCCGAGCAGAGCCGTATCGGGATCGACCAGATGGTTGACGGCTTCAAAGAGTTGAATCTGCGCGCCGACGAATTCGTCGTCACCGGCAAAGGGCCGGCCGCCGAGGCGTTCGCCCGGCTGGGTTTCAGCGCCGGCGAGCTGCGCGAGAAACTGAAAGACCCTAGCGAGCTGTTGCTTGAGATCATGGAGAGGCTGCGCCGGCTGGACACGTCCGCGCGGATCCGCATCGCCGATGAGATTTTCGGCGGCAGTGCCGGTGAGCGCTTCGTCGAACTGGTCGATCAGGGCGCGGCCGGTCTGCGCGAGACTATCGACCGTGCGCATGAGCTGGGCTATGTCCTCGGCGACGACGTGGTGCAGAAGGCCGATGAGCTTGACCGCAAGTTCGGCGAGCTGACTGCACGCATTTCCAATTTCGGTAAGCGCGTAGCTGTCGAAATCGCGGACGGTATTGCGAACGTGGCAGGCCTGCGCGAGTCCCTCGCCCAAGTGTTCGATAACGAGGCGCAAGGCCGCGCCATTCTGGGCGATGACATTTACGACGCGCTCGAACAGAACGGCGGCGCGCTTGAGAAGCACAAGGCCGAAGTTGTCGACCTGCGCGAGACCTACAAAGAGTTGTTCCGCGAAGTGAACCGCCTGTCCGGCCCGGATGGAATCCGCGTCTTTGAGATCGACGACCAAGATGTGAAGTTCGGGGTAGCGGGGATCGTCGCGGAAATCAACGACCTGACCCGCCAGCTCGAAAATGGACAGATCAGCGCCGACGATTTCACGTCTGAGATGAGCGACTTGGCAGACGAAGCTGACGCACTGCTTAAAGAATTGGAGGATATTGACGGTGCTGGTTTCTCAAATGTGATCCAAGGTATCGGCAACCTCACGTCTGCTATTCGCGAGGCCATCGGCGAGGCCTCTAAACTGCGCAGCGAGCTGCCCGGCGGGTATGTCGCATCTGGTCGCGGCGACGGGCGCAACGAGGCTGACCAGCGCCGGCGCGAGGATAACGGCAACGCAACGCCCCAGGCACCGACGACCTCACTGCGCCCGAGGGCCGCGCCGCCGATGATCCACGACAATGTGCGCACCGACACGCGCGACACCGGCGGCGGGCGCAGTGCCAATGAGTATCGCGAGGCCGCCGAGGCCATCCGCGAGGAAACGCGCGCCCTTGAGCTTGAGGCCGCTGCACTCGCGGCCGTGGCGCTCGCCGGTGATGATCTGGCCCCGGCCGTCGAGGCCGCACGGCGCGAAGCTGAGTTGCTCAATGAGGCGCATCGCCAAGGGTTGACGATCACGCCCCAGCTTCGCCAAGAGATCAAGGGGATGGCGCAGGATTACGCCGCCGCCGATCAGGCGGTCGCACAGGCCGAGGAACGTGTCGACGAGTTCCAAGCGGCGAAGGACCGGGTCAAGGCCACCGCCGAGGACGCCTTCACGGGTCTGATCTCCGGCGCCCTGACGTTCGAACAGGCATTGCAGCGCATCATCGCCGACTTGGCGCGCATGGCCGCCAGCAACCTCTTCAAGAGCATTTTGTCGGGCGACTCGACCGGCGGCGGGCTTCTGGGCGGTCTCTTCGGATTCGCCTCTGGCGGATACACCGGTGATGGCGGCAAGTTCGAACCGGCCGGGATCGCCCACAAGGGCGAATATGTGATGCCGAAAGAAGTCGTGCAGCGTGTCGGGGTGGAAAACCTCGCAGGACTCCACAAGGCCGCACTGACGGGCTTTAGCTCTGGCGGGCTGGTAGGAGGCCCGAAAACCCTTAAGGGCGGCTCAGCGGCGCGCCCTGAGTCTCTGGCGGGCATGAGCGTGACCATCCATGCACCAGTGCATGTCGAGGGTAGCGCCGGCACGCCCGAGCAGAATGACGACCTGGCCAAGCGCATGGCGCGCCAGATGGAGAGCACGATGCGCGGCGTGGTGGTATCAGAGATCCAAAAACAAATGCGGCCGGGCAACATGCTGGCACAACGAGGCGCCCGAGTATGACGTTCCAGACTTTCGAGCCGCCGGTCGCCCCCTCACCCGGCACCACGTTCAAGCCCAAGACCGCACTCAACCGCGCGGACTTTGGCGACGGGTATGTGCAGGCGTCACCGCGTGGGCTCCACCATATCCGCGAGAATGCGGATCTGAGTTGGCACGGGCTTACGGAACCGCAGATGATCCTGATCCGCACCTTCTTTGAGGCGCATGGCGGATACACCCCTTTCTGGTTTCAGCCGCGTGGGCGCCCGGAAGCCCTCTTGTGGACGTGTGAGGCGTGGACGATCTCAGACGCTGCACCTTGGATGGTGAACGGCACGTTCGTGCAATCGTTTGGGCCGGGAGAGTGAGAGCGTGAGACCGCGACCGGGATGGGCTTGAATAATCCCCACCCTCTCCCGGTCGCGGTATGAAAGTGGACGCCGGGCGCCAGCCCGGCGGCAAGGCCGAAGGCCGCGCAGGGGCGGCGCAGCCGCCCAATGAGGGTGACCGGAACAGCGTGTCCGTGCGAATTTCTTGGACTGTATACTTATACTATTTAGATACACATATACCATAACAAGCAAGAAATTCGCACGGACACACCCTCCGGCCCCGTTTCAAGAAATTCGCACGGACAAGATTTCAGTATTGCCTTTTAACATGCAGCATGTTACTTATGGGCAACATTACTTCGGAGAGCCTAAGCATGACCAACCTTGTCCAACTTCGCCTGCCGGAAGACCGCGCGCAGCAGCTTCGCAATCTCGCCACGGCCAAGGGGACTTCCCTCAGCGGCGCCGTAGGAGCATTGATGAAACTTCTCTATGAACACACCGAGGCAGAACACAACATTCCGTCTGTCGAAGTGAACGTGCTCGCCGATGGTATCGCCATCCGGTTTCCCAACAGTCCGACTACGGGCTTCAGCTTCGACGCCGCCTCGAAGATCGCCAACACGATCCGCGAGTATCTGAACGGCGAGCATCTCGGCGAGAAGAACGCTCACCTCACCGACCCCGACAGCCATGCCAGCAGCTTCGCAGTCTGGCGCCGCGGGAATTCCATCAAGGTCGCGGTTCCGATGAACGCACCGGAGAAAAACTTCACGCACGACTTGGCGGAGGAATTCGCCGACCTCCTGGACAAAGCGGTAACCCGGTCGAAGGTCGCCCACTAGCACGAAAAAGGGCCGGTGCGGCAACACCGGCCCCTCAAACTGTAGCGGTAATTTAGGGACTACCTATGGACGAATATAGCAGCAGCACCAAGAAGCACCACGCCCAAATTGCGTTGCCGGCCAAGAAATCCGGCGCCTCCCCCATACTCTTGGCTACGGTCAAAGCCGCGAAAGCCGCAATCGAAGCTGAAAATGAAAAGGCAAAGGATGAGCGTAACGCTCGCCGGTGGAAAAGCCAGCGCGACCCCGTCGACTACGAAAAGCAGAAACAAGGCCAGCGCGAGGAATATGCTGCGCAAAAAGGTGGCAAGGTTCGCGCCTACCATAAGATTGACGCAAAGACGGAAGCCGAGCGCCAAAAAGTCATGCAGGAGCGCGCGGCAGAGCGCATGAGAGCGAACCGCAAGAATGCCCGTCAGGAGGCGAAGGACCGCGAGGCGGACAGGAAGTTCAGGGCGCGCAAGGAAGCCGCAGGGTGGACGTCGGAAGAGATCGAAGCTGGCCTTGAGCGCCGGCGCGCCAATCGTCAGACAGAACAAGCAAACGATTACCAGAGCAACCCGCTTTATGGATCATTTTAGCCGAAGCGCATCTTGTATCCAAACTCACGATGTTATAATATAACACATTGAGAGGCCGTCCCCTGTCCTCTCCATTTCACCGCCCCGGCCCTCTTTTTAGAGCAAGAGATGTAAGTCAGCACTCGCCGGGGCGGTGGATAAGTCAGAACTTACTTACAATAAAAACAATGACTTACGCGACACTTTTCGCTTGATCAGTAGATTCCGCGTGTGCAAGAAATCTGGTTACAGACCCTGACCAGATAAGGAACACACACATGAACGCACCAATCGAGCACCCCGAAATCTACATCAACGACGCCATCTATGCGCGGCTCAAAGCGGCGCTCACCCGGTTGGTCGCGGTTCCCTTCGAGCGCGAGGGCACCGACGCCGAGACTGAAGTCGTGCGCGCCTTGGGCGAGGTTGGAGGCGTGTGGCCGGAATTTGTGCGGGATGATGCAGAAAGCCATTGACGGATCTCGTGATCGTGACTATTTGTTGGTCACGGTCACGAAGGAGTTTGAATCATGGCTTTGACGCCGACAGAACGTAAGAGACGCCAGCGCCAAAAGGAAAAGGAGCTGGCAAAAGAAGAAGCTCGGAAAGGCGGCGACGCAATCGCTACCTTCGTTCGCACCCCCTATTCCGAATGGGCGAAGAATGATCCGAACCTTGACGACCTTAACCAGATTGCCGGTATCGCAGGATTCCAAATTCCAGACTTTGACAACGAGCGCGACCCGGAAGAATTTGTCGTAGATATAGAAGCATACGGGGACGTTGATCTATTTGGAGAGGCAAAAGGTGCGCTTGGTCGCGCGGAAGCGACGATCGGGATTTTGCAAGATCTCGCTCAACTGATCGCAAGGTCGGTCAATGAATACAAGCAGAGTGAAATCAAAGCCCGCCTCGCCGAGCTTGAAAGCTCAGATACGACAGACAGGGCCACGGCCATCAACGAGGCCGTGAAGCTCAACAAGATGCTCGACCTGCTAAATAAGCGGGTCCGCAAGGACTTCCCGCAGTGGAAGGTAACGGGCGTTTAGCGCCTGTATTAAGAACGAAAGGGGCGGCGGTATATGGCCATAGCGTGGGAACTGCGGACGCTGCCGCCCCCTTCGAAATTTCAACCCCTAAAAAAAGGAGTCTCATATGTCTAATGAGAATAACACTGGCAAAAGTCCCATGTCCAGTCTTCCGGCATGGCACGACATGGTCGATCAGTCCAATCCGGCAGCTCTCGCACGGTTCTTTTCGAGCATGCCGTATGCCGACAGCGTCACGCATGACTTCCAAGCGCAAGTCTTGGAAGAGGCCGTGGAGCGGGCTTGCTTCGGTCCCAACTTCTTCGTCGAACTGAAAGACACGCACTTCCGCGTTGTCCCTTATGTCGAGCTCAAGGACCCTAATCGCGAACGGTATTACTCTTGTGGTGGCACCCATGCGAGCTACGGTAACTTCGTTCTCTTCTGGTCTGCGCGTGGTCCCGGTGACGGGGTTAGGCCGCGCCCGTGTTTCATGTTCTGGGATGACGAAGCGGTGATGATTGGTGGCGCGCAGGAGGAAGTGGCATGAGCCGCACCCGCCTCCCTACCCCGAAAGAGTTTGCTGCGCTTGGTGTTAATCAGGATGCTGTTTTAGAATGGCACCGGCACCAGATTGAGGAAGAGATTTCAGGTCTCCAAGATGGGTGGATCCATCCCGATCATCGCGGCCGCGCATACTATATGAAACTTGCCCGTGCGCGTCTGAATCGCCTTTTCAAGCTCGCCAATGACTTTGGTTACTGGCTTGACAAGGATGAGGCAGCGTAACTTCGACGGTCAAGCTCACGACGACAACATACCCGCCAGTTCACGCTGGCGGGTTTCGTCATTCTCGCCACACGGGAGGCCATCGGCAGATTATCCTGGGCCGGCAGAAAGCAGAGCCGAGAAAGGACTTGGATATGAACCCGCTTGAATACATTCAAATGCTTCTAGCATCTCAATTTAAACATGGCTTTTTCTTCGTCGAAGAGCTGAGAGAGAACTGCTTTGAAATATACGACCGTCGGGATCCAGTTTCGTTCGTCGTGTCACTGGCATTAATCGAAGGATACGGGTGGGCGGTGAAGTCGCTACGTTCGGAGTTCCAGCAACCGCACCCGGAACCTTGGCTATTCGCGTTCGAGCGAATTTCAAAAATACTCTTCGAGCAAGACGAAATGATAATGCACCTTCGCAGTCCCGGTTGAGGCTTGCGGATCGGCCCATTTTTCGGTCGGTTACACGGTTACAAAACGTCTCGCAAGTCATTGATTTTGTTTGGCGAATGCAGAATTCGAGTCCCTCCGGGCCTACCAAATCCGATCCGTTTCAGGCTGGCCCACGAGACCACGCGTCAGCGCCAGTGCCGTGGGCCGGAGTTGACCGGAATTTTCGTCGACATATCTTCACGTAAGACGAAACACACGGTAGTGTTTCAACCTATAAGTGTTGCTCGCCCTCGTGACAGCGGCGCGCGACACGCTGTTTGTACGAAGTGGACTTGATCATGAAACAGCTTGCCCGCCCCCTGATCCTGGCCTGCGCCGCCGCGCTGACCGCACTGCCGGCCCTTGCCGACCTGCCCCAGCGCAAGGGATACATCCCCGCGACCGAGCAGCACCAAGCGATTATCGACTGCCAGTACGAACGCGGCCTGCGCGGGGCGCCGAAGATCCAGGCGACCTACGTGGCCTACCCCTGGGGCGGGGACAGCGTGCTTCGCATCCTGCCGCATGGCAGCGTGGGCGCCGCGGATGCCGCGTGGATCAATGCCTGCGCCGACGCGCGGCTTGGCCGGGCCAGCGCGCCCGTGCAGGTCAGGCGCGTAAAAAAGAGCAAGGGGGTCTGCCCGAGCTATGCGTCGGTGCTTTACGGTGGGACCGCCTATTGCGTGGGCAAGTGAGGCCGGCAATCCCCACCCGCGCATCACAGGTACGCTAGCGCACGGCTCTTTACTGGACGCCCCCCACCCTTTCCGCTATCGCAACCGGCACAATCTCCGCGCCAGC
>CAYFHK010000051.1:0-18374 GCA_964342585.1 uncultured Caulobacterales bacterium
CCGCCATATTGCCCGGGTGGGGTGGAGCGGCGCGCTGGTGCTCACCTTTGCCGTCGTGGCCGGGACATTCTTCACGGCGTTTCTCACCGGCGAGCCGATGGCGGAGTATCTGCAAAACCAATGTGATGCCGGTAACGGAACGGCGACGGAGACGCCGGCTCCCTAAACCAAACGAAAAAATGACCGGCCGGTGGCCCGGCCAGTCATCTTGGGAGGAAATGGTAGCGGCCTTAGGCGCTTGGCTTGCCTTGGCGCAGATTTGCAAAGGTCTCGATTTCGTCACCTTCAAGCACGTCGTTGGCGTCTTGGTCGGCTTGCTCGAAATCGGCTTCTACGGCCTCAGCAAATTCCGTCTCAGAGATCTCGCCATCATCGCCGGAGATTTCTTGGAACTTCGCAATCAAATAGGCCGAAGCATCCGCATCCATCTCAACGTCAGGGGTTGCCGCCATGTCTTCACCCGACAGAACGTCTGACTCGGCTGGCATTTCGGCCGTCATTTCAGCGCTTTCGAGGGTATCATTGGCTTCGACTTCAGCATTCGCGAGCGCGACGAATTCTTCTTGGTTCAGCGCCGCGTCCTGATCCATGTCTGCTTTTGCGAAGACGTTCTTCGCCATGTCCGTGATCTCGGTACGCTCGATCCGCACATCCGCGTTCGGCTGGACAGGCTCAACGGCAAGCGCCTCTTGATCAGCAGCTTGTGCGCTGGCGGCCAAAGCAAGTGCAGCAACAGTTGACATGATCGTCATTGTCAGTCTCCATCTCTTTCCGGCCCCCCAGCGGGGCCGTGCGATAATGAAGATGTGGGAGCCGTCGACGGCGGGCTCTGGTGTTTTTTAGGGTATTTTTGCCCAACTTGGGGCAAGCTTGCCATAGTTAACGGCCAGGCCAACACCGCCGGGGCCCAGGCAGATTACGAAGCGCTCACACCCTTCAGGTCGAGCGGACCATCCGTAGGGGCCTTAAAGTATTGCGCAATCTCGGTCTCACTGACGTCATCGATCGACGCGGGTGACCATTTCGGTTCTTTGTCCTTGTCGATGATCTGCGCACGTACGCCCTCGAAGAAATCATGGCCTCGCATCACGCGGGCAGCAACATTGAATTCTCGAGAGATCGCGTCATCGAAGCTATCTGGCGCATTGCTCACCCCCTCAAGGGTCAGCGCCAAACTCGTCGGGCTTGCGGGCCGCATCATCTCAAGCGCTTTTTGCCCGAATGCGCCGCCTTGGCTCTCGAGCATCTCCATCAGTGTCGGCAGATCACTGATCTTCTGAAAATACTGATCGATATCCGGCGAGGCATTCATCAGTGTCGAAACATCGGTGTTATGATGAGGTTTCACAATTTCTGTTATCTGCGCAGAAACGTCCTGCCCAGGCGACAGACTCAGGATCTCTTCCCTAATCGCCGACAGAGAGTCGCCAGACACGAGATGGGTGGCGAGCGCCAGTGCGCAGAGGTCTTCGCCGGTGAGGCGAACGCCGGTGAGCCCAATATAAAGCCCCATGCCGCCTGGCAGGCCCTTCAATAGCCGCGTCGTCCCCACATCAGGGAACAGTCCGATCATACATTCGGGCATCGCCCAAAGCGTTCTGTCCGTTGCAATCCGGTGGGTTGCATGCATGGAGAGGCCAACGCCGCCGCCCATGACAATCCCATCCATCAAGGCAATGACGGGTTTCTTATAATGCGCCAGGCGCGCATCGAGCCGATATTCCTGCCGGAAGAATTGGGTTGCCGCAGACGGATCACTGCGCCCCGTATCATAGAGCCAGCGAATATCCGCGCCCGCACAAAACGCACGCTCGCCCTCCCCTTCAATGACGATGGCGGCGATCCCGTCATCATCCGCCCATTCCGCCAGCGTCTTATCGGCGGCTTCACACATCTCGATCGTCAAGCTGTTGAGCGCGCGCGGACGGGTGAGCGTGATGAGCCCGATCGCACCGTGCACGGCAGTCTGAAGATCAGCGGTCATGGCGGGGTCTCCTTTTCAGCGCAACGTCGCTTACTCACCACCTAGGACAGACTGCCGCGTTGCCGACCCCTTATGGCGTCAGATTGGGGACATCTTACACTTGCAATTAAGAATGCGTCGCAATAGCAGAGATTCTGCTGCTACACAGGATGTCCCATGTCTCTTGCACACCATCGTCTCCGCGCCGCGCTTCCAGACGGGCCTTTCCGTCAAACCTTGCCGCAACTGGCCCATGGTCAGGCTTTATTCATCTTAGGCCTTCGCGTCGCGATTAGGTCACAGCTGCCGCCGACGGCCGTCCCGGTGCCCCTCGCCCATGTTTTTGAGCAGGACGCCGCGACGGTGAACATCGCGCTTCGACGCTTTGCACTCATTTTGGGCATTGGCGCGCGCCGGAAATTTACGGTGGGACCGCCCTGCGCCATCGGCATCACCGCCGACGAACATTCGATTGTGGGGCTCTTGAACGCGATCAATACCGGGGACAGGTCCAGAACCAAGGCGCACCTCGAATGGCTGGCGACGCCCGCCCATCATGCAGCCATCATCGACGCTGGGGCCGAGGTGACAGATTTGTTTGCTTGTCGCGGCGTCACATTCGATGCGCGTTAGCGCAAGCGCACCGCGGTGCCGTTGCACGAGACCATCAACATCGATCCGCCATTGCCGCCATCGATCGCTTCATAGTCGATATCGATACCGATGATGGCATCGGCGCCAAGCACTTTGGCCATTTCTTCCATATCCGCCATGGCGTGCTCGCGTGCTTCGATCAGCGCCTTTTGATACCCGCCCGACCGGCCGCCCACGATGTCGCGCAAACCGGCGAAGAAATCGCGAAAGACGTTGACCCCGAGAATGGCTTCGCCAGCGACGAGCCCGAGGACTTCCGTCACTTCGCGCCCGGGAACGTTGCTTGTGGTGGTTTTGATCATCAGGGGGCCTCGACACTTATCTTCCGTGGCCATGCATATAGGGATCGAGGTGCGGCAGTGTCACCTTATGGACGAGGCTGGCGGTCATTACGTTGCGGGCTGGAGCCACCGCGCGATCCGCGGCGCGAGGAGACCGTGACGAGCTCTTCGCGGGTCAAGGCGGCATCCTCATCCTTGTCGAGCTGATCGAAGCTTGTGAGCATCCGGGCGCGGAACTCAGACGCCGTGACGCTGCCACTCGCATCCACATCAAACGACAACCAAGAGGGCGTCGCATCGCTGCTGCCAAGAGAAAGCTCAGCCCAGCGACGAACTTCCAGCGGGCTCAGCGTTCCGCTTCCCTCAGCCGTCATTGCGGCGAATTCGGCATTCGCCCCTTCGACAACTTCAGCCCGCGTCACGCGCCGATCACCGTCGTTGTCAAAACCGACGAAAACCAAAGCCAAGGGCATCGCCACGATCTGGCCATGGGGGCCAACGCGATTGGCGGTTCGCCCATCCGACCCTGTGGGGGGCTGCGGGCCTGACGAGGCGCACCCGCCAACAGCCATCAGAAGAAGAACGGCGGCGATGCCACATCGGATTTCACGGGCGTTTGGAAGGGAGGACATATGAACCCGACGCGTTAGGGCAGGACATCGGCATCGCCGCCGCAGACCTTCATCTAGCCGCGGAATGTCGCCTGCATTTGTACTTCCGCGCCTGTTTTGTCGCGAAAGGTAACCGAGACAGCGCAGAGTGTGGCATGATGGGCGCAAGGTCACAAATATGCGGCGTCATTTTCCCCTCCTCCTCCTCGTCACGCTGTGTGCAAGCTTGGCAGCCGCGATCGGCGCCATGATCGTTGAGCCCTATTACGCGCATCGGCTCTCGGCGCTTTTTGGTTTTGAGGGAAAGAGCCACACGGTGGTCGCGCATGGCCGCATGGCCGATGCTGCTTTCGCGCGACGGGCTGGGCACGGGCCGGCCGTGGCCCTCGCCTTTCACGGCGCGAGCACCATCGAAGGGCTTGATGTCCGCGCCTTCGGCCCTGGCGCCGTCAATCACGCGGTTGGCGGGGCACGCTTGGCAGACGCGGCCGGTCGGATCGAGCGCTTCGACCGCGCCACCCCCAACATCATTCTGCTCGCTGGCTTTAATGATCTTGCCTCGGGTGACGGGCCCACCGAGCTCAACGCTCAGCTTACGGCGATTTTAACGGCCCGCACGCCAGACCAATCGCTGATCGTGGTCGGCATACTTCCTGTCGCTGCGGGCACCGCGCCCGGCGGTGTCACCAACGCGCAGATTGAGGCGGCAAACCAGACCATGGGACAGACCTGCCGGGGGGCGCGCCTATGTCAATTTATCGATCCCATGGCGCTCACCTGGGCGGCGGCGGATTATGTGGATGACGGCGTGCATCTGACGCCGGAAGGGTATCGCGAGCTACAGCGTATGCTGAAGACCGCTTTGGCAGAGGAGAGCCCTTGAAACAGCCGGGGTATCTCGCCGATTTCGATGCCGCCCGGGGCCTTCTCATGGCTCTCGGCATCGTTCTGCACACAGCCAATCTCTTCGAGGCGGATGGCCTCACGCCTGCGGCCAGTGTCGCAGCACAAGAGGGCTTCGCGCATCTATCAGAGAGCATTCACCTCTTTCGCATGCCGGCGTTCTTTTTCCTGTCGGGCTTTTTTTGTGCGATGAGCCTGACAAAGATGGCGCCAGGCGCCCTCATCTCCCGCCGGGCGCTGCGACTTTTGGTGCCGTGCGCCTCGGCTTTTGTTGCCTTCAACGTCCTTGATCTTTGGGTGCGCTATGGCGGCACGCGCGGCGGCTGGCGGGTCGCGGCGGAAGACCCGCTCCTGCACCTGTGGTTCCTCGTCGTGCTGTTCGTCTACATCGCGATCACTGCAACGGTTGTCAGCACTTTGGGCGGTCGCCTTTCGGCGAGACAAGGCAGCCGCCTGCCTCATGTGCGATGGCTTCCGGCCGCAATCCTTCTTTGTATTTTATCTGCCTACGTCCCGCACGCCGCGGGAACCTTCGCGCCTGCGCTGATCTATCCGCGCTGGCTTTTCGGTGTGAGCCTTTTCACTGTTCTCGAATACGCCCCCTTCTTCGTTCTGGGGCTGATCAGTTTTGCCGTGCCTGGGTGGCTAGACGTTATACGCCGCCGCCCGCGGGCCAAAGTTTTTGTCTTTGCCATCACTTGCATTGGGGGCCCTTGGATACTGGCAGCGCCGGACCTTTCACCCGGCGCCGCCATCGGCGTCGAGGCAAGCCTTCGATGGCTCGCGACCCTTTGTTTGTTTGCACCGCTCACTGCGCTTTTTGCCGATCGCCGCGTGCTCAGCCAGCGCCTCGCGGCCCCCGCTTACTCGATTTATCTGATCCACCATGTGCTGGTGACGCTCTTCGCCCTTGGCCTCAGCCGATGGCTGCCTCCGGCTGCGGGTAAGTTTGTCTTGATCGTGCTGGTGACCACACTATTCGCCTATGGTTTTCACGTTCACGTGGTGGCGCGGTCGGCAACGCTCCGCCTCCTGTTTAATGGCCAGACCGATCGCCCAAAAGAGAAAGCCGCGCCGCCGTTAGAGGCGACACGGCCTGAATAGGAGGCGCGGCGCGCTTAGTTGAGCATCGCTGACGATGCGCCGCCCGATGTCGACGAACCGCCGCCAAACAAGAACGTCTCGCGAGACTTTAGCGGCGCGCCGTTTAGCGTGAGCCCATTGTCATTGGCGGAGAGCTCGAGCTTCGCGCCATCATGCACATCCCCGGCGAGAATGAGTTCCGCCAACGGATCTTGTACGGCCTTCTGGATCACCCGCTTGAGTGGGCGCGCCCCAAACGCCGGATCATAACCCGCCGCCGCCAGCCATTCGCGTGCCTTATCATCAAGGGCGATACGGATTTTCCGCTCATCCAGCAGCTTTTGCAGCCGCGCGATCTGGATGTCGACGATGGCGCCCATCTGATCGCGTTGGAGACGCGAGAAGAGGATGATTTCGTCGAGTCGGTTTAAAAACTCCGGCCGGAATGCAGCGCGCACCGCATCCATCACCGGGCCGCGCACCGTATCGACATCTGCGCCTTCAGCCAGCTGCGTCATATACTCAGACCCAAGATTAGAGGTGAGAATGATCAGCGTGTTGCGGAAATCGACCGTACGTCCCTGGCCATCGGTCAGGCGCCCATCATCGAGCACCTGTAGGAGCACGTTGAAGACATCGGGGTGCGCCTTCTCGATCTCATCGAACAAGACGACCTGATAAGGTCGGCGCCGAACCGCTTCTGTCAGTACCCCGCCCTCTTCATAGCCGACATAGCCCGGCGGTGCACCGATCAATCGTGCCACGGAGTGCTTCTCCATGAACTCCGACATATCGAGCCGCGCAATCGCCGTGTCATCATCGAACAAGAACGCCGCAAGCGCCTTGGTCAACTCGGTCTTGCCCACGCCCGTAGGCCCTAAGAACAAGAAGGACCCAAGCGGACGATTGGGATCTTGCAGGCCCGCCCGCGCCCGCCGAACTGCCGCCGACACAGCCGTCACGGCTTCGTCTTGCCCAACGACACGCCCGTGCAGCACATCCTCCATTTTGAGGAGCTTCTCGCGCTCGCCTTCAAGCATTTTGTCGACAGGAATGCCGGTCCATTTCGAGACCACTTGCGCGATGGTTTCCGCATCGACGACTTCCTGCACCAGGCCGGAATTCACGCCTTCTTGGTCTTGCGACTGTTCGGCCGCCGCCAGCTTTTTCTCAAGCTCGGGGATCACCCCATATTTAAGCTCAGAGGCGCGACCAAGATCACCGCGACGCTCAGCGTCGATGAGCTCCTGCCGCATACGGTCCATCTCTTCTTTGACCTGCGTGGCAGAGGCCAAAGCTTCTTTTTCAGACTGCCAGCGGGCTGTCAGCTCCGCAGAGCGCGTTTCAAGATCACCGAGCTCCGCCTCGAGCTTGTCGAGGCGATCTTTCGATGCCGCGTCATCCTCTTTTAGCAGCGCCTCGCGCTCGATCTTCATTTGAATGATCTGCCGGTCCAGCGCGTCCAGTTCCTCTGGCTTTGAATCAACCGCCATGCGCAAACGCGATGCCGCCTCATCAACGAGGTCGATCGCCTTGTCCGGCAAAAATCGATCCGTGATATAGCGGTTCGACAAGGTCGCCGCCGAGACAATCGCGCTGTCCGAGATGCGCACCCCGTGGTGCAGCTCATATTTCTCTTTCAGGCCGCGAAGGATCGAAATCGTGTCTTCAACCGTTGGCTCACTGACGAACACCGCCTGGAACCGCCGCGCGAGCGCGGCATCTTTTTCGACATACTTCCGATATTCGTCGAGCGTGGTGGCACCGATGCAGTGCAGCTCACCCCGCGCAAGCGCTGGTTTCAGTAGGTTCGACGCATCCATCGCGCCGTCAGTTTTGCCCGCGCCAACAAGCGTGTGCATCTCATCGATAAACAGAATGATGCCGCCTTCCGCCGCCTGCACTTCTTGCAAGACCGCCTTCAAGCGCTCTTCGAACTCACCGCGATACTTCGCGCCCGCAATCAGCGAGCCTAGGTCGAGGGCGAGCAATTGCTTGTCGCGCAGAGATTCAGGGACATCACCATTGACGATGCGCAACGCCATGCCCTCGGCAATGGCGGTTTTGCCCACGCCCGGCTCACCGATCAGCACAGGATTGTTTTTCGTCCGACGGGAGAGGATTTGCATCGTCCGGCGGATTTCTTCGTCACGCCCGATGATGGGGTCGAGTTTGCCTTGGCGCGCTGCCTCAGTCAGGTCCCGGGCATAGCGCTTGAGCGCATCATAGGCTTGCTCGGCGGACGCATTATCTGCGGTGCGCCCTTTGCGAACATCGTTGATCGCGGTGTTAAGGGATTGAGGCGAAACGCCAGCCGCTTTGAGCGCGTCGACCGCCTCCCCTTCGATGGCGAGCGCGACGAGCAACCGCTCAGCGGTGACGTAAGAGTCGCCAGCTTTCTTCGCGATTTCTTCCGCACGGGTCAGCGCTTTGGCCAATGACTGGCCCATATAGACCTGCGCGTTCGCGCCTTGCACTTGCGGTTGTTTCGCCAGCGCGGTTTCCGCGGCCATCAGCGCCCGGGCGGGATCACCACCACTCTTCCGAATTAGGTTCGCGGCAAGCCCTTCACTGTCATCTAACAGCGCCTTGAGCAGGTGATGCGGTGTGATGTGTTGGTGGCTTTCCCGCACTGCAATAGTTTGGGCAGCCTGGAGAAGGCCGCGCGCGCGGTCCGTAAACTTCTCAAATTGCATGTTGACCTCTTTTGAGCATCAAATTTCGCACGTCCTGCATAGCAGCAACGCAACCGTTCTTTACGGAGATGGTCACGACGGGACTGAGTTTCAACGTGCCATCGCTTCGAACGCAATATAGAAGCGCCTCTCGCCGCCGCGATTTGCGCTGTATCAAATGAGGACTACCGGACGGATTTGAGGAACAGCGCCGCGCTCAACCCGCCAATCGCCAATGCATTCAGGCCAACATACAGCATCACGTCCCGGAAAACCGCATAGGTCAGTACGCTGAGGCCCGCTGTCATCGTGAGAAGCAATAACGCGCCAATACCATAGGCGGCTGCGCCCCGTGAGGTCTCGCTTTGCAGAAAATAGACGATCCCGCAGGGCACGCCCACGGCAAGAAAGAACCCAAAAACGGTCTTAAGCGGCATGCCCGATACGCCGGCCGCCATGCCCGCGGCGCCCGCAAGCGCGGTGCAGGCCGCGGCGAACAGGCCCCCAGCAAGAAAGCCCAAGGCAATTGCGTTGATGCCGCTCCCCGTCGTCCGATACGCCATGTTGCCCTCACCACCACTTCAATTGAAATATTAACCCAGAAAAGCCCGGTTCTGCAATGCGATAGCGCCCGGCAGCCTCAGGAGGCAAAGCGGGCCTTCATGCGCGACGACAAGGGAAGAGCCGGGAAAGAACGAGCCTTCCCCTCACTAAACGCCGCCACTCTCTGCCAGCCTAGCCCTTCGGTTTGAACGCCAACCGGACGAATTCTCGATACATCAGGATTTGTTGCGGCAGCACCGAGGGCTCTTTCAGCACACGTTGCACAATGATGGCCCCATCAGCGATGACCGAGACCATATCTGCCATCGCCTGAAGATCGATCCCCGGCGCCGGATCATAAACCTCCGCAATTCGCTCAAGCCTGGTTTTAAATCGCTCCCGCCACCCCAGAATTGCCGTCTCATTCACCGCCGCCACTTCCTGACGAAAGAGTTGCTCGTGGTAGCAAACCGATGCGATCACACATCCTGGATGAAGCCCTGGCAAATCGGCCATGGTCTCGGCCAGCATTTTGAGCCCAACGAGAAATCCATGCAGCGGGTCTTCGTTGAGCTCGTCGGCGCGATCAAAAAGATCATCAAACAGAGCATTCTCTGTCTCGATATACCGCTCGAGAAGCGCTTTCGCGAGCGCGCTCTTATCTTTGAAGTGGTAGAAGAACCCCGATTTTGAGATGCCGACCTCGGCGATGAGTTCATCGATCGAGGTCGCGCCAAAACCCTTGGCGAGGACCGAGGCCTCAGCCGCATTCAGCAAGTGCTCTTTCGTATTCTGCGTCACAGGCACCACCCTCTCCCCCAGACACCGGCAAGTGTACCGCAGGTCGGGTTGACCTTGCACCACCCTAGGGCTGCCGCAACTTCCGTAGCAAAATTTCCAGAAATATCAATGCGTTAGGAAAGCAGCGCTGATGAACCACGCGTTCAATAGTGGGGCACGCGTCATCCCGATAGAGCATCGATCCAATAAGAACAAAGGAGACTATTGTGTTTACACTCATCAATGCCGTCATATTCGGCGCATTTATCGGCGCTGCCCTGATCGGCGATATCGTCGCTGCACGCCATTTCCCAAAAATGAAGGGTTGGCGTGTGCGAGGCATACTCATGGCAGCCCTTTTCATCGCCGTTTCGACCTATGCGCCTTTTTTGTGGGTGTCATGGCTCGGCGCAGTGCAGCTGCTCGATCTCGGGGCGTGGCCGATCTTGGCGCAAATCGTTGTTGGGTACGCGGCCCTGCAGTTTTGCGCCTATTGGTGGCACCGCGCACTGCATAAATCCGACACGCTTTGGCGGCTTTTCCACCAAATGCACCATTCCGTTGAACGAATGGATGGATGGGGCGCGCTCTATCATCATCCGCTCGATGTGATCGCCTTTACCTTTGTCGGGAGTTTCGCGCTCACGGTGATCGGCGGGATGGCACCCAAAGCAGTACTGGTCGTCAATATGATCGGCCTTGCCGCAGTTTTGTTCACGCATGCGAACATCAAAACCCCGCAGTGGATTGGCGTGATCTTTCAGCGTCCTGAAGGGCACGGCATTCACCACCAGCGAGACAATCACGCTGGGAACTATGGGGAGCTAGCTGTGTGGGATATCGTGTTCGGCACGTGGAAAAACCCGAAGGCCTGGAATGGCGAAGCGGGATTTTCCGACGGTGCCTCGGCACGGATTGGCGAGATGCTGATGGGCCGAGACATCTCGTCGGAGGCCGCGCCGCAAGCAGACCGCGAGAGACGTCCGAGTCGTCAATCACTCGCATAAGCCCTTGGGCGGCAACCATCGCGGTTGTCGCCCGTTTCACATCTTGGCGAGAAGGACATGGCTCTGGCGCAAATCAGGACTTGTTCAATGGCTTGGGGCTTGTAGTTTCGCTGCATCGCGAGAGATGAGGACACCTCCATGTTGCCTAAACCACAGGTCGATCTGGCACCGAACACGTTGGCCTACGAAATCACGCCAAAGGTCAAACCGACTGGCTTTCGCGAATATGACGCGCGATGGGTTTTTGAAAAGGAAATCAACTTCTTAGGAATCCAGGCGCTCGGCGCGGGCCTCGGCACGCTGATCCACGAATTGGGCAAAAGACCTGAGATTGTCGTTGGACACGACTTTCGTAGCTATTCCACCTCGATCAAACAGGCACTCATCGTGGGGCTCATGGGTGCGGGGGTGAAGGTGCACGATATCGGCTTGGCGCTTTCGCCAGTCGCATACTTCGCGCAGTTCGCCCTCGACGTGCCATGCGTCGCGATGGTGACCGCGAGCCACAATGAAAATGGCTGGACCGGGGTGAAGATGGGCGTCAACGCGCCCCTCACCTTTGGCCCCGAAGAAATGGGCCGACTCAAAGAGATCGTCCTCTCAGGCAGCTTTAAAGCCCGCGAAGGTGGCGCCTATCAGTGGGTCGAAGGCATGCGCGAGCGCTATATCGACGACCTGACCAAAGGTGTGAAAATCAAACGTCCACTGAAGGTAATCGCGGCTTGCGGCAATGGCACGGCCGGCGCCTATGCGCCGGAGGCCCTCTCTCGGCTTGGGGTTGAGGTGATCCCGATGGATGCCGAACTCGACCACACCTTCCCGAAATATAATCCGAACCCAGAAGACCTCAAAATGCTGCACGAGATGCAGGATGCGGTGAAAGCCCACGGCGCTGATGTGGCGTTGGGTTTTGACGGCGACGGCGATCGCTGTGGCGTGGTCGACGATGAGGGCGAGGAGATCTTCGCCGACAAAATCGGCGTGATGCTCGCGCGGGATCTCTCTGCGCAGCACGAAAACGCGGTTTTTGTGGTCGACGTGAAGTCTACCGGCCTCTTCCTGACCGACCCTGTGCTGATCGAAAATGGCGCGACCACGCATTATTGGAAGACCGGGCACTCTTATATCAAGCGGCACACAACCGACCTGAACGCTCTTGCTGGCTTTGAGAAATCTGGCCACTTCTTCTTCCGCGAACCCTATGGGCGCGGATATGATGATGGCCTTGTTGCGGCCATCGCCATTTTGAAGATGCTGGA
This sequence comes from uncultured Caulobacterales bacterium, assembly GCA_964342585.1. GTDB lineage: Bacteria > Pseudomonadota > Alphaproteobacteria > Caulobacterales > Parvularculaceae > Parvularcula. Next base: position 11,760 of record CAYFHK010000051.1, read on the forward strand.
TCGGAACCCGAGCAAATCCATGGCCGACCTCCGGCGTGATTTACCCAACACCTTCCAGTCGCCAACCATGTCGCCGCACTGCGACGATGACAAGAAATACGGGGTCGTGGCGCAGATCGTCGAACGCATTGAAGGCATGACTGAATTGATTGGTCAGAAGGTGCGCGACGTAAACACGGTCAACGGTGTCCGAATCACAGTGGAAGATGGGACATGGGGCTTGGTTCGCGCATCGTCGAATAAGCCGGAGCTCGTCGTTGTGGTGGAAAGCCCCGTATCTGCGGAGAATCGCAATGCGATGTTCCGTGCCATCGAACAGGTGATGGCCGACTTCCCTGAAATCGGTGAGTTCAACCAAAAGCTCTGATTGCGGGCGGGCCGTCGCCCGAACGATTCGCTTTCAGATCACGATATCGAAACGCAGCCGTCCTGCCCTTATGGGTTTAGGGCGGCTTTCTATTTTTTTGGGGGGTGCAAAGCTTCCTTAGCGCGGCCGCCCATCTAGCGATCAGCTCTACGCTGGGCCAAGCAAGGCAACGACAAAAAAGCGCCGCTTGCCTTGGCAAGCGACGCTCAATTTAGTCCGAAAAGTCAGCGTAAGTTACGCGACTTTCTTGCGGCTGCGCAGGCCAGCAACACCAGCGAGGCCGGTGAGCAGGAAGAGGCCAGCGGCCGGAAGCGGAACAGCGTCAGCAGTGACGCGGAGCGTGAACTGCGTGTCGTTCTCTGCAACGCCAGCCCAGCCAGCAACGATGCGGAACACGTCGCCATCTGACAGACCAACGATCGTCGCAGCGCCTGAAATCAGGTCAGCACCGTCGATCATAGAAATCATGTTGAATGCACCAACGCCGCCCGATTGGACGAAGAAGGAGACAGTCGGGTCGATCAGACCGTCATTGTCGTTCACGTCGTTGGTTTCGACCGTGATGATGTCGCCCACAACCGTCAGGTCGAAGGTTTCCGTGCCGGCGCCGTCAACGACGTCCAGAATGATGTTGGCGCGGAGCGAGTCGCCAGCAGCGATCGTCGTAGCCGTTGAAAGAGTGCCGGAAACGTCGACCGCGTGAGCGGACAGACCAAAGCCAGCCGTTGTAGCAACAGCGGTCGCAACCGCTGCAATTTTAGTGATCAGGTTCATAACGCAACTCCTCTCGAGAGACCCACCTTGGTAAGAGCAATATTCACACCGCCCTCTGTATGTCAACGAAACAGGTTAAAAACAACACAAATTTGAAGGAAGCTTAACCAGACCATTACACGCCTGAAACCACAAAAGGTTCCAAAATAACGGCTCCTTTGAGCGTAAAAAATGCTCTTTTTTTCAAGCACATTAGGGTTAATTTTGACCTTAGCGATGAAGGCCAACTTCACCCTGCGATTACACCTGTGCGCTGCAATATTTTTGGCAGGGCACCCCGTTGGTCGCCCTGCCAAATCCCTCGCTGATTCTTAGCCCAATAGGCTTTCAACAGCAGCCCGCTCTTCGCGGAGTTCCGCTTCGGTCGCAGCCATCTTTTCTTTAGCAAAATCAGAGACTTCAAGCCCTTGTACGATCTCGTATTTGCCGCCGCCGCACCGGCATGGATAGCCATAGATGATGCCCGGCTCGATTCCGTAGGAGCCATCAGCGGGAATCCCCATGGAGACGTACGAATCACCTTCAGTGCCAAGAGCCCAATTCCGCATGTGATCGATCGCAGCTGAAGCCGCCGACGCAGCCGAGGAGGCCCCCCGCGCCTTGATGATCGCCGCGCCACGCTGCTGCACTGTCGGAATGAAGTCTGAGTGGTACCAGCCCTCGTCAACTTTCGAGAGCGCCGGCGCGCCACCAACTTTCGCGTTGTAGAGATCTGGGAACTGAGTCGAGGAGTGGTTGCCCCAAACCGCGACACCCGAGACATCTGTGGTGGCCGCACCGGTTTTCTCGGCAAGCTGGCTGATCGCCCGGTTGTGATCGAGCCGCATCATCGCGGTGAAGCATTTTGGATCGAGGTCCGGCGCGTTGGTTTGGGCAATGAGCGCGTTGGTGTTCGCCGGGTTGCCGACCACGAGCACTTTCACGTCGCGGCTCGCGTGATCATTGAGCGCTTTGCCTTGGGGACCAAAAATTCCGCCATTGGCTTGAAGCAGGTCTTTCCGCTCCATCCCGTCCTTGCGCGGCATGGCGCCCACAAGCAGGCCATAGTCACAGTCTTTGAAGGCGACATTCACGTCATCGGTGGCGTTGATGTCGTGCAGCAGCGGGAACGCGCAGTCATTCAGCTCCATCACCACGCCATTGAGCGCGCCAAGCGCCGGCGTGATTTCGAGCAAGTTCAGAATCACCGGCTGGTCTTTGCCGAGCATGTCCCCCGAAGCGATTCGGAACAAAAGCGCATAGCCAATCTGGCCGGCGGCGCCGGTAACGGTGACGGTGACCGGAGATTTCATCAGAATAATCCTCTTCGTTGAACGATAGCGTCGATTGCAATCAAGCCAGCGGACCGTGGCGCGAGAAATGCGCGTCGCTGCGAGCCGAGCACCGAGGCCAAGCCTGGCGCGCCCACATCGATGCCGCCGACATCCGCGCCCGTTTGCCCGCCTTTTTCGCGTTTGCGAAGCCCCGCTGACCAGATGGGTTCACATCGCCTGCCGAGCGGGGATAGCCTGCACCCTTGCTGTGCCGTCATCTGAAAGCGACCTTCTTTATGTTTGGCCTCCGCCGCCGTCCCCTCACCCTTCTCGCTAGCGCCGCCATCACTTCTGTTAGCGCTGCCCTCGCCGCACCGTTTGAAATCGAGGACCTCTATCGTTTGGCGCAGGTCGGCCAAATCACGGTGTCACCGAACGGCGAGGCGATCGCGTATCGGCTCCATCGGCCGAATGACATCCTTTCGGGTGGCAAAGATGGTCGCGGCACGTCGGAGGTTTATGTCGCTTCCGGAACATCTGATGACAAACTTTATCTGGCGAAGGACGTTGGGGCGCGATCCTTAGATTGGCGCGATGCCGATACGATGACCTACGTCGCAAAGGGCGATGATGATGCCGCCCCCAGCCTCTATGAAATCGATCTTTCAGGCGGCGCCGCGCGGAAAGTTTTCGGGTTCGACCGCGCCATCGGAGCATATACCCTCACCCCTGACGGAAACACGCTGTTCTTCAGTGCACGTGATGAAATTGCGCCAGTCGTCAAGAAAATGGCGGACAAAGGATTCGACGCCAACGTGATCGATGAAGATGTGCCGTTCACCCGGCTTTATCGCGTCGACCTGACCGCAGCCTCGCCGAGCGCCAAAGGCATCAATCTTGATGGCAATGTCTCCGACTTTGCCGTCTCGCCAGATGGCGCCCGCCTAGTCGTTGCGCTGGCGGAAACGCCGCTGATCGGTGATGATATCATCAATCGGAAATACTCAGTGGTCAACGCCAGTTCGGGCGCCACCATATCCACCCTGCAAACTGAAGGCAAAATTGGCGCCGCTGCCTTCTCACCGGATGGCAGCACGATCGCCCTCCTCGCCGGTCTCGACCGGACAGATCCGATCGCTCACACCCTCGCTGTTGCCGATCCCGATACTGGCGCTGTGCGCTTTCTCACCGGCGAGGATGAGGCCGATGAGATCGACTTTCTGTGGAAAGACAACACGACCCTCACAGTGCTCGCTCATCGCGGTACATCGTCGGAAACCTTCGAGATCACGATTGATGGCATCGTGGCCAAGCGCCGGCCACAGGTCGGCAATGTGTTGCTCAATATTGAGGGGCAAGCAGGTACCATGGCGGCCGTGGGCATGGCGCCTGATCATCCGCGTGCGCTCTATAAGCAAGACGGTGAGACCTTCGCAAAGCACACCGACTATAATGCTTGGGTCGCTGATCTCGACCTCGGAAACCAAGAGGTCGTCACCTGGACGGCACATGATGGCGTTGAGGTTGAGGGCATTCTTGTAACACCCCAGGGCCGCAAACCGCGCAATGGCTGGCCGACCATCTTGGTTGTGCATGGCGGGCCAGAGGCCCATTATTCGAACGGCTGGATCACGCGATATTCAGACCCCGGCCATTTCGGCGCTGGTGATGGATATGCCGTCTTTTATCCGAATTATCGTGGCTCTACTGGCCGTGGACAAACCTTCGCGAAGCTCGACCACCAAGATGCGCCCGCGGCTGAGTTCAATGATTACATTGATGGTCTCGAATATCTCGCTAACGAAGGGATTGTCGATCCCGATCGCGTGGGGATCACCGGCGGGTCTTATGGCGGGTACGCCTCGGCGTGGGGTGCAACAGCGCAGTCTGAGCATTTCAAGGCCGCAGTGATCTTCGTGGCGTTGACGGATCTGATCTCCTTTTCGGGCACCACGGACATTTCAGAAGAGATGGTGGTCAGCCATTTCCGCGATTACCCCGAAGGCAATTGGCAGACCTACCTAGAGCAAAGCCCCGTCTACCACGCATCGAAGTCGAAAACGCCATCGCTCATTCTGCATGGCGAGGCGGACCCCCGGGTTCATCCGAGCCAATCCCTTGAGCTCTATCGCTATCTCAAACGCGTCGGCGAAGCGCCGGTTCGACTCGTGACGTACCCTGATGAAGGGCATGGCAATCGGAAAGCCGCTGCGCAGTATGACTATGCCCTGCGCCTGATGAGGTGGATGGACCGGTTCGTGAAGCAAAACCATGACAACCTTCCGCCAACGCGGGTGCCGGAGATCGAGAAGTTGATGAAGGGTGATTAAAGCGAAGTGCATGTTGCCCCCCTCCTATAAGGATGGGGATAGTCATGACAAAAGCTTATCGGTGATGATTGCGTAGGCTGAGGATCGCCGGTCATTGGGCGAAATGACGCGTCTCAAAGAAACATGGTTTTTATAGCCAATTCCGTAAGGGCCTTGATTTGTTTCTCATCGCTAGGTTTCAATGCCAAATCGGTGGCGCATTGATAAGCATTTGCGATTGCAGATGAGAAAGCTTTGGACTGCTCAGGAATATCGCTCGAGTGGATTTCGCGAAGACGGTTGAAGATATGCTCTACTATCTTCGACAATAATTCAGGGTCGACTTGTTTCTGCTCGGTTCCGATTAAAGTTGAAACGCTGACGTCCAGTCCGTCAGCCAAACTTTGGACAGTCGAGAGCTTAGGACTATGATCTGATGACAAAACGGCGCGCACGGAGCTTTCTCCAAGCCCAGAGCGCCTTGCGAGTTCGCTGTTTGACCACCCCTTCTCGCTCAACAGCTGCCTCAGATTAATGCGGAACGAACTGGTTAAATTCATCAACCTACCGCTGCTGCGCCGCCATCAGCTCATCGTCCCGGGCTTTTGCTTTTTGCGCGGCTGGGCGTGCCGCCAAGCGACCGGCATAGGCCTCGAGCGCGGGGGTTTTCGTCACCGTACCGAATTGCAGTCCCCAGAGCACTTGCGCACCACAATAGACGTCCGCCGCGGTGAAGCGGTCACCGCACACAAAGTCGCGGCCTTGGAACATCTGATCCAGCACATTCATGGTCAGCTCATAGCTGCCAAAGCCAGCGGAGGCCTGCTGATCTCCCGTCGGCGCGATGCCTAACGTTTTGCTAGTGACGGCCTGCTCGACCGGGCCCGCTGCAAAGAACAGATAGCGGAAATAATCCGCCTCCTCCCCCGGTTTCGGGCCCAGCTCTTTTTCTGGAAACACGGCCGCGAGATAGGCGCAGATCGCTGCACACTCGGTCACCGTCTTGCCGTTATGGACGATGGCAGGCACCTTCCCCATCGGGTTGATGGCCAAATAGGCCGGCGCCTTCATCTCAGGGCCATAGCCGACGAGGTGCTCATCGTATGGCTCGCCAAGCTCTTCGAGCATCCACCGCACGATTTGTCCGCGCGACATCGGGTTTGTGTAAAAAGCGATCTCCGCCATGGACGTCCTCCCCATCTGATGACGATGGGGAGTGTGCGCCCGAATGCCGCACTGGGCAATCCTTAGTCGAACAGTTCCTTCAGGAAGCTGGTCGCCCCACGCCAGGACCGGTCGTCGGCGGCGGGGTCATAGATCAGCCCCATATCGGGCTTATCAGCATCTTTGTTCGTGAAAGCGTGGCCGACACCGCCAAAGAGATGGAGCTGCCAATCGGCCTTGCGGCCGGTCATCTCGTCGGTGAATTGACGCTGCGCGTCCGGGTCAGCCATGGGGTCGTCATAACCTTGGAAGGCGATGACCTTCGCTCTGATCTCGTCCTTTTGATCCGGAAGCGGATCACCGAAAACGGAGTGGAACGCCGCGGCACCGAGGATGGGGGCGTTCACCCGCGCATAATCGAGCGCACAGAGCCCGCCAAAGCAGTACCCGGTGACGGCGACCTTCTTCTCATTCACCTCTGGCTGATCATTCACGACGTCAAGCGCCGCCATCAGTCGACGGTGCAGTTTCGCGCGATCCTCCACAAGCGGCGTCATCAATGCCTGGTTCTCTTCGATCGTCGTGCCGCGCACGCCCTTGCCATAGACGTCGGCAGCAAAACCGACATAGCCCATTTCGGCGTAGCGCTTCGCCGCCTCTTCCTCGTGAGGCTGGCGGCCGGACCAGGCGTGGCACACGATAACGGCCGGGCGGGCGCCGACGACGGTGTCATCGACGTAGAAGACGC
>CAYFHK010000052.1:0-17947 GCA_964342585.1 uncultured Caulobacterales bacterium
GCTCAGCCTGCATCTCGCCGCGTGTTCGAGCACCGGCGGCATCGATACGACAGACCCGATTATGTCGGACACGGGCCAAACCGGACCGCAGCGGAACCTGCTCATCGACAACCTGTCCTTTGGCGGCGCCGGCAACAACAGTGTCAGCGAAGTCTTTTCAATCGGCGTGACCTCCTTTGCCGTGGCGCCGACGACCGATGGCGTGACGGACCCCAATGGTCAGGCGCCCCTCGGCCTTATCCGTGGGACGGCGAGCCGCGATATGATCGGCGGCGACGACACGTTGACCTATACGAGCAGCTCACGGACGCTCGCCTTCGACATCACAACAGACGCCGGCACATTTAACCGCAGCATCTCGAACGTCAGGCTTTCCGACCCGAAGCCTTTGACAGGTCTTGAAAATAGCGAAATTGCCCAGGTCTACGGAACATATTTGCTAAACAACCAGATCAGCAATTTCCTCGGCGTCAGCGATCCTTCCAACATCGCTGAAATCGACGCTGCCTTGGTCGCGCTCAACGACGCAGACAGCGATCAGTTCGCCGTTGTGGAAGGCGTGTTGAGCAACTTCATCGCGGTTGATGAATATGTTTATTCCTTCACGGATGGTGGCACGTCGGGTTCGTTCTCATTCACTGACATGAATGACGATACGACACCGGGGACCCAGAACGTCACCATGGTAAGCTATCTCGAAGTCGACGGCACCACCGGGGAGCAACTCCACGGTCACCTCTATTTCGGCTACCGCACGCCGCTAGAGGAAATGCCAGAGCGCGGCACAGCGAGCTATACAGGTCGCTTGGTCGGTGAGACGCTCACCAACAACACCGTCCGCAGCATGAGCGGTGGATCGTCCGTGAACGTGAACTTCCAGACGGGGTCGGTCGAACTGGCGCTGAACACGAACATCCGCGAAAACGACCAAAACGGCATCACGCAGTTCCTTGACTATCGTAATGTCGAGGGCACGGGCTTTATCTCAGACACGACGTTTGAGGGGACGCTTAGCGAGCCCAACGGCGATGCGACCGGTGAATTCGAAGGCGCCTTCTTTGGGCCGATTGCGAACGAGCTTGGCGGCAGCTTTGCCTTCGGCAATGGCAGTTTCTATGCGACCGGCGTCTTCACCGGTGCGCAGCCAACGAACTGAGCGCGCTCAAAACGCACGAACCAGACCCAGGTCGAAGGCGTGCCGATCGTAATCGAAAAACTCAATATTCGAGTCATTGACCGTATACTGATAGCGTAGCGTCGGGCGTAGCCCTCTGATATCGAAATCGGTCTTCGCCAGACCAATCCCAACATCATAGGTCGTGTCTTCCCGCTTCACGCCAAAGAGCGCCGTTGCCGCATCGAAATTGCGGAAGGTCAGCGCGGGATCGAGCGTCACTTGCACCTTATAGGGCGCCTCAACGGTGACACCCGGCGCTACGCCGATTTGGGTGTTCGCTAATGTTTCGGCCTCGGCCTCCTCGCGCAATAGGTTGATCCCAAAGCGGATGACGGCGGTCCGCGTGACGGCAATCGCGGCATTTGTGGCGATGGCAAAAACGGGCCCGTCACGATCCGGCCGTTCGTCCCATTCCACCTGCTCGGCGGAGGCTTGCAGCCCGGCGATGACGCGGGGCAACACCTGACGCTGCGCACTCAGGCGAAGGCCTGCGCTGCTGCTCAGCCCCTCCCCCGCGAAGGTGCGGCGCGTGCCCGAAAGCGCGACCTGCACTTGTGTGGGCGTTGGCGTTTTCAGGGAACGGCGCAGCCCGGCTTCTAAGCGAAACGTGCCCTGATCGAAATTACGGTTGGCATAGTCCGTGTAGCTTCCATCCGCCGAGACGAGCCCTTGCATTCGCGATCCGACTTGCGGCGTCAGCGCCCCTCGCAGGCCCCACGAGACCCCAACGCCCGATGTCGCTCTCGCTTCATCGTTGAGCGGGGCCGTGATGGCGCCGCCGAACAAATCAACGGTGGTTGCGCGGGTGGCTTGATTGACATTGGTGCTCGGCGCGGCGGAGGCGCGGAAGCTGACGCGCACAATGCGGCGGGCATCGATGGCACGCAGGTCTCGCCGCACAGCGGCTTGGACATGGCTTGGCACGTCAAGGCGCAGAATGGCGCGCAACTGTCGCTCAGCCCGGCGATCGGCCCGCGCTGCAATCATCATTTGCGCAAGTTCCCACCGCAAGCGCCAATTGTCCGCATCCTGCGCGATAAGCACTTCAAGCCGGTCAGCCGCCTCATCCGTCTGGCCCTCCGCGAAGTCGAGCTTGGCTTCGAGGAAAGACAGCTCATTCGCGCTGAGGGCATCATCGCCGCTGAGCTGCACCATGGCGATTTGGCGCCCCGCCTCCTCAAAGTCGCCGGTCTTGATCAGCGTGTCGATATGGTCGGCAAGCACGCGCCCTTCATCCGCGCTCGCCTTGCCCGCAACGGGGAAGGTGCCGGTGGCAAGAAGCGCAAGGGCGCAAGAAAGGGCGAAAGCCGGGCGAGCCATGGCCCATATTTTCGGGCCGAAGGCTTAAGGGGGCGTTAGGGCTAATTCGTCTCTTCAGTGGGAGCTTCACCCGAGGCGTTGGCGCCGGTGGAGACGGTGACCATCGCCGCGCGCAAAACGCGTTCGCCGATGACAAAGCCCGGCGCGGCCACATCGACCACATGATCCTTAGGCTCACCATTGCCTGGCACTTGCGCAATCGCCTGGTGGATATTGGGATCAAACTTCTCGCCCTGGGGCGAGATCCGCGTAATGCCATTGCGTTCAAAAACGGTGAGGAGTTCCTTCTCGGTCATCCGCATGCCATTGACGAGACCTTTGAGGCCGTCGGCGCTCATCGTGGAGGGATCTTCAGGCGCGAGTTCCAGGGCACGGGAAAAATTGTCGGCCACCGACAACAGGTCTCGCGCGAAGCCAGCGATGCCGAATCGCGCTGCATCCTGCTTTTCGCGCTCCGCCCGGCGACGCGTGTTTTCGAGATCGGCGGCGAGACGCAGAATTTGTTCCTTCTGCACATCAATTTCGCCTTGCAGCTCGGCAATGCGTTCTTCCGCAAGCTTCTTGATCTGCGCACCATCGAGCGCCGCATCGGTGAGATGCTCGGGGATCTCACGTTCGGTCTCGGCGGTGTCCGTGGCGCCGTCCGACGGGGTCAGCGTGTCGTCCGTCGGTTCATTGGTTTCGCTCATCGCGTCTTCCCTGCGGTCACATTATCCTGAGGCGGGGGATGTACGGGCCCTAGAGCCTGCATTCAAGGAAGGAGACAAGCCATGGCACGAGAAATCCTGCTGATCCAAACCACCGTTGAAAATGAGACCGACGCGAAAGCGCTTGCGCGGAAGCTGGTCGAGGCCCGCTGCGCGGCTTGCGTGCAGATTACGCCCATCACCAGCGTTTATCATTGGGAGGGCCAGATCGAAAATGGCGGCGAGTATCGCCTCGACATCAAAACGAGCCCCGACGCGGAGGGCCTTTTGCTCGCGACGCTCATGGAAGCGCACCCTTACGATACGCCGGAAATCTTGCTGTTTCGGCCTGCTGCCAATGCCGAATACGGGCAATGGGCGAAGGAAGAGACTAGCGGGCGAGCCGGCTGACGATATCGGCTGTGTAGTCCACGAGCGGGATGACACGGGCGTAGTTGAGCCGCGTGGGGCCAACAACACCGATCACGCCGACGATGTTGTGCTCGCTATCCCGATAGGGCGCCGTGATGACAGAGCTGCCCGAGAGGTTAAAGAGCGGGTTTTCGGCACCGATGAAAATGCGCACGCCCTCGCCACCACGCGCGGCGTCGAGAAGATCAGCGATCCCCTGTCGGCGCTCCATGGCATCGAAAAGCTGTTGGAGCCGCTCAAGGTCGCCATCGGCGCCTGTGATCAGATGGGATTGGCCTTTGATGATCAGCGTTGGGCCGCCATTGGGCCCGCGTGCGAGATCGGCGATGCCGCGCTTCACCAGCGCCGCCGTGAGCGTATCGAGCTCCCCCTGTAAGCTTTCCACCTCTTTCCCGATCGATCGTTCGGCATCCGAAAGGGTTTTGCCCGCCATTTGCGCGTTGAGGTAGTTCGCCGCCTGGACCAATGCGGAACTCGGCAAGCCGGCGGGGATCTCGACCAGCCGGTTCTCCACATCGCCGACAGTGTTCACGAGCACCATCAGCGCCCGCGTCTCATCCAGCGCCACGAAGCTCACATGCTTGAGCGGCCGATCAGACGTATCGGTGATCACGAGACTGGCGGCCCGCGTAAGGCCTGACAGCTGACGCGCGGCGTGATCGAGCAATTGCGCGCCCGCAGCCTGGCCATATTGCTCTTCCAACGCGCGCCGATCCTCGGCGCTTGGGGCACCTACCTCCATCAACCCATCGACGAACAGCCGCAGGCCCCGCTCTGTCGGCATCCGCCCGGCGGAGGCGTGGGGCGAATCGAGCAGCCCCATCTCTGTCAAATCGGCCATCACATTGCGGATCGTGGCAGGCGATATGTCAAAGCCCGGCTCCCGCGAGAGCGTGCGCGAGCCGACCGGCTGTCCGGTCTCGAGATAAGTCTCGACCAGCCGTTTGAAGATCGCCCTTGAGCGGGCATCAACGTCCGACAAAGTTGTCATCGATCGCTTCGCACCTTTCTGGATCTGACTTAGTCAGTCCCCTCCAGCCGCGCAATTCAAGGGGCGATGGCTTGCCGCCGCAGCGGGAATATGGCCGATAGATGCCATGTCCGTCCCGCCGCCTTCAGACGCGTCGCCTTGGCGACAGCGCGATGTGGTGTTCGCCTCTCACGCGGACGCTGAAGCCGTGCGGCAAGAGCTCTCTGCTATCGCCGGCTGCGGCAAGACCTTATTCCTGGCGGGCGATGAAACGGGCTCCATCGTTCAATGTGTCCGCGACCGAAACGATACGCATTTCAGAGAGATCGCCCAATTCCCGCTCAGCGCCGTGTTCCCTCTGCCGGAGGGCCCCGATGGCGAGATCGATATTGAGGGCCTCGACATTCACGACGGCTGGCTATGGGTCACCGGCTCTCACAGCTTGAAGCGCAAGAAGCCCAAGGGCAGCTACGACATTGCTGCGCTGGAAAAGACCAAGACCGACGAGAACCGGCAGCTCTTGGCCCGAATTCCCTTGCGCGAGGGCGCCAACGGCATCTTCTCCCCGGTCGCCACCCTGCAGGAGTGGGGCGCGGAAACCCTCCGCGCCCAGTGCCTGCCCTTCGCAGGTAAGAACAGCCTGCGTGCCTTGCTCAAAGATCATCGTTTTCTGGCGCCCTTTCTCGACCTGCCCTCCAAGGAAAACGGTCTTGATATCGAAGGGATCACAGCGCGCGGGGAAATGGTTTGGCTCGGGCTGCGGGGCCCCGTGATCGGGCGCCACGCGATTATCCTCGGGCTTGATCTTTGCGCTGATGATCAAGCCACCGACGGCCTCGCCTGCCGCAAGCAACCGGTGGATCGGGTCATCACCTATGCCCTCGACCTCGATGGATATGGCATCAGGGATTTGTGCCTAATGGGCGATGATCTGTTGATCCTGGCAGGGCCGACCATGGGGAATAGCGGCTTTCACGCGGTCTATAAGGTGGCGGGTTGGCCCGCACCGATGCCCGTGGTGACGCGCGAAGACATCACGCTGCTGATCGAATTGCCCCCCAAGCGATCCGGCGACCACGCAGAGGGGCTCTGCATGATCGAAGAGGGCGACACGCGCTGGCTGCTCATCGCCTTTGATGCGCCGCATGACCAACGCCTATCGGCGCCAGGCCGCGTGGTGCTCGACGCCTATCCGCTTGGGAAATAGAGGCCTATCGGAGAAAACGCGGCGAAAGCGGCGACCTGAAGGAGACGGCAGGTCGCCGCTTTCGCCAGGGTGCCCCACAGAAGTGCCCCCGATTGGTTTTCATCTTCAGGCTGCGCAGGACCCGTGTGTGTGGAGAACAGGTTGCCAGCAATGCCACCGGCGATGCAGTGAGCATGCCACCGACGGTCATCAACGCGCATTGCGTCCCTATATTTCTGCTACGGCAGACAAACAGCGCCGCCCCAAAGGAGGAACCGCATCATGGAAAAAGGCATTCGAACAATGGAAGGTCGCGGTCGCCGCTATGACAGCGTGGTCGATACGGTGGGCAACACGCCGGTCATTCGGATCAATCACCTGGCCCCAAAGGGCATCAATCTTTTCGTGAAAGCAGAGTTCTTCAATCCGGCATCATCGGTGAAGGACCGCCTGGCGCTGAACATCATTGAGCGGGCTGAGCGCGAAGGAAAACTGAAGCCCGGCCAAACCGTGGTCGAGGCGACCTCCGGCAATACCGGGATCGGTCTTGCGATGGTCTGCGCGGCAAAAGGCTATCCTCTCGTCATCACCATGGCCGAGACCTTCTCCATCGAACGGCGCAAGTTGATGCGCTATCTCGGCGCAAAAGTGGTGCTGACCCCGAAGGCGGAAAAAGGCCTTGGCATGGTGCGCAAAGCCCAAGAGCTGGCCGAGAAAAATGGCTGGTTCCTCGCCAGCCAATTCGAGACCCCCGCCAATGCCGATATCCATGAGGCGACGACGGGCCGCGAGATCATCGCCGACTTTGCCGACACCACCCTCGATTACTGGGTCACCGGCTTTGGCACGGGCGGCACGGTGACGGGCGTTGCCCGCGTTTTGCGCAAGCAAAGCCCAAAGACCAAGATCATCCTTTCGGAACCGGCACAGGCGCAAATGCTCGCCAGCGGGGAAGACCAGGCACGCAAGGACGACGGCTCCGCCGCAGAGAGCCACCCCGCCTGGACGCCGCATCCGATCCAAGGGTGGAGCCCGGACTTTATTCCGCTCGTCCTCGAAGAAGCCCGCCGCGACAAACTCTATGACGAGCTCGTGCCCGTCACGGGGCCGCAAGGGATCGAGTGGGCGCAAAAATTGGCCGCGAAGGAAGGCATTATCACCGGCATCTCCGGCGGCTCGACCTTCGCCATCGCCATGGAGGTGGCGGAGAAAGCACCGGAGGGGGCAAACATCCTCTGTATGCTGCCCGATACCGGTGAGCGATATCTGTCGACGCCGCTCTTCGAGAGTATTCTTGAAGACATGAACGACGATGAGATGGCCGTCAGCCGCTCAACGCCGGGATATCAGCTCCTGCCGTGACGCATGATGGGTTGGCGATCCGCTCCTTCGGCGCCGGTGACGAGGATGCCCTCTGGGCGATCCTGGAGCCGATGATCCGTGCGGGGGAAACCTATCCCCTGCCCCGCGATTGGTCGCGCGATGAGACGCTGGCCTATTGGACGGCGCCGGAAAAAACGGTCCTCCTCGCCGAAAACGCCAAGAGCGGCGACACGTGGGGAACCTATTATCTGCGGCCGAACAATCAGGGCGGCGGCGCGCATGTGTGCAATTGCGGCTTTGTCACCGCCCCCGCTGCGCGGGGCAAAGGCGTCGCCGGCGCCATGTGCCGCCATGCGATGGAACATGCGCGCAAGGCCGGCTATCGCGCCATGCAATTTAATTTCGTTGTCGCAACGAATGAGGGAGCGATTGCGTTATGGCAGCGGCATGGGTTTGAGATCGTCGGGCGTTTGCCCGGCGCGTTTGACCACCCAAGCCATGGCGAGGTCGATGCGCTTGTCATGTATCAACACCTGTGACCGCCTCGACAGCCGAAGCGCCCGCGTCTAAGCGGCCCGCCACTTTACAGATTTTCTGAAGGACTTCCCCATGCGCCCATCCGGCCGAGCCTTTAACGAAATGCGCCCCATCAGCTTTGAGACGGGCGTGAACCGCTATGCCGAGGGCTCGTGCCTCGTGAAGTTTGGACACACCCATGTTCTGTGCACCGCCTCTTGGGATGAGAGCGTGCCCGGATGGATGCGCAACTCTGGCAAAGGCTGGGTCACGGCAGAATATGCCATGCTGCCCCGCGCCACCCACACCCGCGGGCGCCGCGACCGGAAGGAAGTGGGCGGACGGACCCAAGAGATCCAACGGCTCATCGGCCGGTCTCTGCGCGCGGTGGTGAACATGCAAGCGCTGGGCGAACGGCAGATCCTCATCGATTGTGACGTGATCCAGGCCGATGGCGGCACCCGGACAGCGTCCATCACCGGTGCCTATGTCGCCCTGCGCCATGCCGTGAATTGGGCCCAGAAGAATGGCATCATCAAAACCGATCCGATCACGGATTCCGTCGCCGCCATTTCTTGCGGTCTTTACGAAGGCATGCCGGTGGTCGATCTCGATTATGACGAGGACTCAAGCGCCCAGGCCGACGCCAATTTCGTGCTGACCGGCAAGGGCGGCATCGTTGAAGTGCAGGGCACCGCCGAAGGTGATCCGTTCTCTGACGAGCAGTTCACCGCACTGATGAGCCTTGCCAAAGACGCGTGCGGCTCACTCGCCAAGATGCAGGCTGAGCACTAACGGCCCCGCCCATGTCGAAAAAAGTCGACCCCAACCATCTGCCGGTCGGCACGCAGGAAGAGCGCGATGCGCGCATTGCCGCGTGGGAGGCGGAGTCGGCTTACTATGTGCCGCCGCCGCCCGACGCAAAGCACAAACACATTGTTGATGTGCTGATCAAAGAGCGGGCACCGACGCTGTCGAAGTCGCGATTTTGGCCCGCTTATCGATTGGTCCTCAACAAGATCCTCGGCTATCGCCGCGCTAAGCGCCTGGTGGAGACAGCGGGACGATTGCCGGCAGATGAAGCCTTTGCGCACGCCTCCGCCCTTCTCGATATGAATTTGGATGTCACGGGGCTCCATCATATCCCGCGGGAGGGGGCCTTCATCTTGGCGCTCAATCACCCGACTGGCATCGCCGACGGGCTCGCGATTCATGATGCCATCGCGGAGATCCGTCCTGATGCGATCGTGTTTGTGAACGGGGACGCCATTCGGCTCAATCCACTGCTCACGGATAAACTCATTCCGGTGGAGTGGCGCGAGGAGAAGAAGACCCGTTCAAAATCACGCGAAACCCTCAAGGCGAGCAACGAAGCCTTTGATGCGGGGCGGGCGGTGATTCTGTTTCCGTCCGGTCGCCTTGCCTTCATGAATGACGACAAACAACTCGTGGAGCGGCCGTGGATGTCATCGGTCGCGGCCCTCGCGAAGCGCTATGAGTGCCCCGTTATACCGGCAAACATCAAATCACGGAACAGTTGGCTATATTACTGGTTCTGGACGGTGAATGAAGAACTGCGTGACATGACGCTCTTTCATGAGCTGTTCAACAAGCGCGGCAAAACCTTCCGCATCACGATCGAAGAGCCGATCCCGCCGCATCACTTGCTCGAGGACAATAATGCCGCCGCCGCTGAATTGCGCGCCTATGTCACCGAGGGCATTGACCGTGGACTGACCTATGAGACCTGGCGGGCCGAACGGGTTGCCTCTGGTCGCCCCACCGATGAGGATTTGGCGGGGTTGCTTTAGCGCTGCCCGCGTCAATGGTTCACTTGGGCCGACAGGTTAGAAGCCTTACTTCTCTGCCATGAGCCAACAGCCAGTGACTCTGTTCTTCGATGGCGCGTGCCCGCTTTGTCAGCGCGAAATCGCGCTGTTGAAGCGGCTCGATGGCGAGCGCGGGCGTTTGGCGTTCGAAGATGTCTCGCCCGATGATGCCGCCCCCACCTGCCCGATCGACCGCGCAACCTTGCTAGCCCGCATGCATGCGCGTCTGCCAAACGGCGAAATCGTCGAAGGCGCGCGCGCCTTTACCGAGGCGTGGGGACGGTTGCGCGGCCTGGGCTGGCTCCGTCCCCTCGGCCAGTTTGCGCCAACGCGGTGGGTGTTGGATCGGCTCTATAGCCTTTTCCTTCGTGTGCGTCCTCGCTTACAGCGGCTCGCCAAGCGCTAATGCCGGTGCGGCTGCGGCAAGGCAGCATCGCGGCCATTCTTGCTGAAGCTATACACATCGACCTCCCCATCACCCTGGCGGATTGTGACCACGTTGGAAAAACGGTCATCAATATCCGCGAGGATGGAGGCTTTCTCGATCGTGACCCAGGCGGGGACTTCACGATACAAAAACACGAAATGGCCATCGACTTCGCCGCCCAGCATCACATCATCCACCGCATCAGATAACATGCTCCGCTGGCGGACATATTGCGCCAGCACTGTCATGGCCGCCGGATCATCAAGAGATTTGGGAGCACCGTCGATCTGCCGCAGCACCTCTGCCGCGTCGCCCGCATGCAGCTGATAGGTGATCTGTGTGATCGGCTGTGCGTCCACCACGACTTGATCGACCTCGATATTCACAGAGGGCAGACGATGGGCGTGTGCAACCCCGATGGACACGACAAACGCGCAGAGACCCCATAGAGCACAGAGACGCTTAGTCATTACCGCTCTCACCTTCGCTCGTTTCGGCCGCCTCTGGAGATGATTCATCCTGTGCAGGCGTTTCAGCATCAGCCGCATTTGCGGTTTCGCCCGCATCTGACGGCGTTAACGGGACTGCCGCATCATCGGCAGTCGGCTCGCCAGTCTTACTTCCGCCTTCAAGTTCCACCAATTGATCGGCCATTTGGTTGTTCGCCGATCGGCTGGATTTGTAGAGTTCGAAGCGAGACTTGGCGATTTGCGGCGGGAACTGATTGTTCGAGCGGTCCGCATCAGCGATCTCATGCGCCTCGTCGATGGCGACCGACGTAATTTCTTTCTCGCTGATGATGAGCTTGGTCACGCCCTCCGCATCTTGCCGCCAGATTTCAGCTGGGATTTGCATTTCCGCCGTGCTGCCATCGGCATAGCTCAGCGTCATCGGGATCGGCATCACGACGCCGCCGACATTCTCGAAGTCGATAAAATACACATACGGATCGTCTTCGAGCGCCTGATCAAACGTCGCGCGTTCACGCGGGTTCAGGCCATCGAGGAAGCGCTGATAATCATTGAGGTCCTTGTTATCGACGACGAACTGATCATTCTCCGTATAGAAATCTGACAGCTGATCACGCCGTTGAAGGCGGGTTTGCATCCCGGCCTCACGATTGCGAATTTGCGTAAGGGGCTCTGGCTCGTCTTGGCTCAGCTTTTCGCGCGCCAGCGGCATCTCGGTTTCGGGATCCTGCGTTGAAATGCGATACTCGCGGACGCTCGTCACCGCGATGTCGACGTGATCCGTGGTGAAGAACCAACCGCGGAAAAACCAATCGAGATCCTTACCGCTCACCTCTTCCATGGTGCGGAAGAAATCAGATGGCGTTGGCCGCTTAAACTTCCAACGCCGTGCATACTCTTTGAACGCCGCATCAAACAACTCGCGCCCGAGCACTGTTTCGCGCAGCACAACGAGCGCAGAGGCAGGTTTTGTGTAGGCGTTCGGCCCAAACTGAAGCACCGAATCCGACTGCGTCATGATCGGCACTTGGTTCGGGCTCGTCATATAGTCTGTGATGTAGTCGAGCGGGTTCACCTTGCCGCGCACGATGGGGAAGTCTTCCTCCCACTCATACTCCGCCATGAATTCGAGGAAGGTGTTGATGCCCTCGTCCATCCACGTCCACTGACGTTCATCCGAGTTCACCACCATCGGAAAGTAAATGTGGCCTATCTCGTGGATGATCACGCCGATAAGACCATACTTGATGGAGCGTGAATAGGTCACCTCGCCATTCGGGGCGTCATCTTTGTTCGGACGATACCCATTGAAGGTGACCATGGGATATTCCATCCCGCCCCGCGCCCAGGTGTTCACCGATTGCGCGGTTGGGTAGGGATAAGGGAAGGAGAAGCGCGAATAGACGTCCATGGTGTGGACGACCGCCTCGGTCGAATATTGCGACCAAATCGGCTCGGCCTCGTTTGGATAAAAGGACATCGCCATGACGAAAGGCATTTCTTCGTCATCCTGCGTATAGCCCATCGCATCCCAAATATATTTCCGCGAGGACGACCACGCAAAGTCACGGACATTCTCGGCACGGAATTTCCACGTTTTCCGCTCTGATGTGCCCTCCGCTTCATTCTCGCGCGCCTCTTCTGGCGTGACGATGAAGACGGGATCTTCGGCCTCACGCGCCTCTTCAAGGCGCGCGCGCTGCGTTTCCGTCAGCACTTCGTCTGGGTTCTGCAAAACGCCGGATGCGGACACCACGTGATCCGCGGGTACCGTGATGGATACCTCGTAGTCGCCAAATTCGAGGGTGAATTCACCGCGGCCCAGAAACGCTTTGTTGTGCCACCCTTCATAGTCGGAGAAGGCGGTCATGCGCGGAAACCACTGGGCCAGAAAATAGATGTAATCATCGGTCTTTTCGGCCGCTTCGACGGGGAAGCCCTCATAGCCGCCACGGCCGCCAATCACGCTTTCATCAATGATGTTGAACGACCAGTCGATGTCGATCTCGGTGGCGTTGCCTGGCTCCAATGGCTGGGGCAGATCGATCCGCATATGCGTATCAACGATGGTGTAGGGAAGCGCCCGACCGCGCCCATCCTGCACCGCTTCGATTTGGAAACCGTAAGGTTTCGCCTCCAGCGCCATTTGGCGCTCAAGCGTCGAGAAGCTCAACCGGTCGCTTGACGATCCCGCCTCGCGGCGTGAGCCCGCGGTCGCGGCCGTCTCGGTCATGCGTGCGGTAGACCCCTCCGCGAACCGGTTCTGGTCGAGCTGCACCCAAAGATAGCGGAGCGTGTGCGGAGAGTTATTCGTGTAAAGAATGGTTTCAGCGCCGGTGATGCGCTTTGCTTCTTCATCGAGCGCTACATCGATCACATAGTCCGCGCGCTGCTGCCAATATTGCGGACCGGGTTCGCCCGTCGCCGCGCGATAAACATTCGGTGTGGGGAGGAGATTATCGAGCCCTTCAAAGGCCTGTGCGCCAGAGCCGACGCCGGTGTGGGTTTGCGCCCCTGCGTGCGACGTCACGCTCACGGCCAAAGCCGCCCCGATCGCCATCGTCCACCGCCGTGCCATACCCAACTCCTTCGCATCCATCACGCAACAGATGGCGCACCCTAGCGACTTGGCGGTCCTTGAAAAGGCTTTCGCGGCCTTACGACGGCGCGGTTTTCGCCATCAACTCGGCAAGGCGGCCGACAATGCGGGGCGTGGAGGCGGGTTTATAGATAATCGGCGCCTTCATCTTGGTGATCAGCTCTCCGCGCTGCGCCAAATCACCCGAATGGATGACGTATGGGATCTTTGCGTCGTCGAATGCTTTCGCGACCGGCTCGCAGGTCTCGCCATCGAGATTGACGTCGAGGACAGCGCCATGGATCTCCTGCGTGTCGACCAGCGCCAGCGCTTCTGCGACATTTTGCGCATGGATGACCGTCGCATCGACGTCTTCGAGCGCCATCGTCACGTCGAGCGCGATCAACGCTTCATCTTCGACAATAAGGATGGTGAGCCCGGTGAAATCCGGCCTTTCTCTACTATCGGGGGCGAAGGATCCTCGCATCACGCGCTACGACCTCCTCGACGAGACGGGCAATTCGACCGTGGCGCACAGTCCCGTCGACCGGCGCTCAAACGCGATTGACCCACCTGCGGCTTTCAAAAGCTGCGCCACAATTTCAGAGCCCGCACCAGAAACTGCCGGGGTTGGATCAATCGGCGCACCACCCACCTCTTCCCATTTGAGGATGAGCATGTCGATCGGTTGACGGACCTTGCCCTCGCGTCGTTCCGTCCGCCAGCTGAGGGATAGGCGTCCTTCATCATTCGCGAGAGCGCCATATTTGATGGCGTTCGTTGCCAGTTCATGCAGCACAAGCCCGAGCATGGAAACGGCGTTCGAATTCAACATCACGTTGTTTGCTGACACCGACAGGCGCGCCAGATCATCATTGAGATAAGGGCCAAGGATACGCTTAATCGTTGGCGTAATGTCGGTCGATCTATCCGTCGCAATCGCCAAATCGAGCATGGCCTCATGCGCGCGGCCAAGCGCGCGAATGCGTCCGTTCACACGCTCCGCAGATGCCTCAGTGCCATCCATCCGGCCATTCATCGTGACAAGCGCCGAGATCACGGAGAACATGTTTTTCATCCGATGGCTGAGCTCACGCGTGAGCATTCGCGCATGCGCCTCATCGGCGCGGGCGGCATGCACATCCGTCACATCCCATTGTGAGCCGAAGAAATATTTGACGGTGCCATCCTCGTTGAAAATGGGCCCGAGATGAAGGGCATTCCAGAACGGTGTTCCGTCCTTGCGATAATTGAGCAGCTCAACAACGACCACTGATTGTTTTTCGATCGCATCGCGAAGGCGCGTGACGGCAGCCGGATCGGTTTTTGGCCCCTGTAGAAAACGACAGTTCTTGCCGATGACCTCTTGCTCGTCATAGCCCGTCAGCTCACGGAAAGCACGGTTCGCAAAAACAATCGGATTGTCGTCTTGGGTTGGGTCCGTCAAGCAGACCGCCATGCGTGTTTGCGCCATCGCCTGTTCGAAAAGCACGCCCGTCGAGCCGACGAATTTATCGCTGGCGCGTTCGCCATATTCGCCTTCCTTGCCGTCGACTTCCGCGTTCTTCTTAATGCCGTCGCCCATTCCTCTGACCGTATTGGCGTTGCTCGGCCCTATCGCGGCCTCTTGGTGTGGACCGACAACGCGCCGACCAGGGGACGGGTGCTAGCACACAATTAGCGCGCTGCCACTGCCGCAATCTCCGACAATAAACTGCGGGCCGCCACTGCCGGTTCCGCCGCTGAGACAATCGGGCGACCCACGACGAGGCGATCGGCGCCTGCGCTGATTGCATCTGCCGGCGTGACCACGCGCTTTTGATCATGCGCATCGGCCCCCGCAGGCCTTATTCCAGGGGTGATGATTTCAAGCCGATCCCCAAACCGGGCCTTGATCCGGCGGGCCTCTGCGGCCGAGGCGATCACACCATCGGCGCCATTTTCGGCGGCCATTTCGGCCCGGAAGAGCACCAGATCGTCGACGGGCCGATCAATGCCGTGCGTACGCAACATGTCGGCGTTCCAACTGGTCAGGACGGTCACGGCAAGGATCTTCAGATCGCTATCGCCACGGCCCGCCACCGCCCCCTTCAGCGTATCGGGGTCGGCGTGCACTGTGAGGAAGGTGGCGGCGATCCCGCGCAGGCTGGCAACGCCCCGCTCCACCGTCGCGCCGATATCGAACAGCTTGGCGTCGATGAAGACACCCTTACCCGCCGCGCGGAGGCGCTGAGCAAAATCGAAGCCCCCGATCGGGAAGAGTTGGTAGCCAATCTTGAAAATGCTTGCTGCGTCTCCAAGGGCACCGACGATCCTCTCCGCTTCAGCCAGCGTGGGCACATCAAGCGCAACGATGAGGCGGTCTTCAGGAGAAAGGCTCATACCACCCCCTTATGCGCGGCACGGGCGCGAGAAAAGCGCTTCCGTCGAGCACAGCGAATGAGTGCTGCGTGCGGATCGAGTGTCGAAGCTTTCTAAGGCCAAAGTTGGTCGCATGCCGCTCGACCGACGACAACGCGGTGGTTGCGTATTAGAACGGAGAGGAAAAAACAGGGCGGAAGCATGAAGACGTTGATTCTTTGCGATTGATCGGCGGGCACCGCCAACAAGCGCAAATGCGCAACACTGTGCGCCTTGGTCGACGGGGTCGGACACCTCGCCTAGGGTGAAAGCGAATAGTGGTGCGAGGAGCTGAGCGAATGGATGAGGCAAAATCCTCGCGATCGGGGCGGTGCGTCTGCGGTGCCTGCGCCTACGAAGTACCGCTCGAGCCCCTGACGATTTTCCACTGCCACTGCCGGTTCTGCCAGCGGTCCACCGGCGGGCCTGCTTTTGTCGAGTGGATTTTTCGCGACAAGGACTTCAGGCTTAAGTCTGGTGATATTAAAACGTACACACACATATCCGAAGGCAGCGGCAAGGAACTGACGATTCATGCCTGTGCTCGGTGTCTCACAAAGCTTTATCTGAGGACGGCGCGGTTTCCGGGTTTTACCGTCGTTTATGCGCTCACCATCGACGACGATGACCAGCGTCCGTCGCCAAAAGCTCAACCCTATTATCTCTTTACGGATTTTGCGGCACCGGGCACGGTGATCCCGTCGGGCGTCGCCACCTTTCCTGAGCATCGATTTGCGCTTGACGGATCGGAGAATACCCCCGTTATCTTTGATACGCCGTACACTATTCCTTAACGTCTGCATCCTTTTTCGCAGGCGCCCGCTTCTTCTTCGTCGCGACCTTTTTCTTCGGCTTGCCGCCCTCCGGCGTTTTATCCTTATACCCACATATGTCTGAGAGCACACAGCGCCAGCATTCAGGGTTGCGGGCCTTGCACACATACCGGCCATGCAGGATCAACCAGTGATGGGCGCCGCGGCGATATTCCTCAGGCGTGACTTTGAGGAGACGGTCGGCCACCTGGTCGGCGGTTTTGCCGATGGCGAGGCCCGTGCGATTGGAAACGCGGAAGATATGGGTATCGACCGCAATCGTGCCGTGGCCAAAAACCTCGTTACACACCACATCGGCGGTTTTGCGGCCAACGCCGGGCAGGGTCTGGAGTGCATCGCGGTCCGCGGGCACCTCCCCGCCAAACTCTTCCACCAGCTTTTCGGAAAGGGCGATGACGTTTTTCGCCTTGTTCCGCCACAGCCCGATGGTCTTGATATGGCCCTCAAGCCCTTCGCGGCCGAGGGCCAGCATCTCTTGCGGGGTGCGGACTTTTTCGAAGAGCGGTTTTGTGGCGCGGTTCACGCCCACATCGGTGGCCTGGGCTGAAAGCGCCACCGCCACCAAGAGCGTGTAGGGATTATGGTATTCGAGCTCCGTCTTCGGCTCGGGCATCACCTCGGCGAGCCGCCGGTAGAGCTCGGCAATATTGGCGCGGGTCATGGGTTTGGGCATGGCCCCGCGCCTCTCTCACAGCCGCTTAGACTTTGTCGAGCGTGCCCGTGCCCTTGGCGAGGAGGTAGTAGAACGGCACGCGGTGTTTGTTGCCGCCATCGCCAGCCATCTGCACGCAGACTTCGTTGATCTTTTCCATGATCTGGTCGTCTGAATGGCCGGCATCGAGGCCGAGGGTCTTCTTGGCAAACCCATCGCGAATGCGCTCAAGCTCAGAGCTGTCGGAGCACGAGACAAGCGAGCTGTCGCGGCTCTGCAGCGCAATGCCGAGCTTGTTGGCGATCTTCTTTACCAGCGCCGGGTCGGCGTCGGCATCGTATTTCTGAACTTTTTCGAGATACTCAGCGTGTTTGTCTTCGGCCATTGTGACCTCCCTCTTTCGATCATCGCTGGGGTATTAAAGGCTGGGTCGCCCCACGCGGCAAGGTTTCGCTGGCAGGGCGCGCCTTTGGCCGGTGGATCACGGTGACCAAGACCCAAGACAGCATCATCAGCAAAAACCACGCGCCGAATTTGCTGATTGAGACCGGCCGCCAGACGCCGGCTTGGTCGGGATAGATCCATGCGCCCGCAAGCGTGCCGATATTCTCGGCGAACCAAATGAACAAAGCGACCAGGGCGAAGCCGAGCAAAAGTGGCATGCGATGCTGCCATCGCCACACGGAGTAGTGCACCACCGTCTGGCCGAAGACCAAGACGGCCGCGCCAAACAAAACCCACCTGAGATCAGGCAAATAATGGTGGGTGAAGAAGTTCAGATAGGCAGCTACAGCTATAAGCAGCGTCCATCGCCGCCGCGGATAGGCGGTGAACCGGAAGTCGAAGACACGGGTCACGCGCGCAAAGTAAGAGCCGACTGCCGCGTAGAGAAAGCCGGAGAAGAGCGGCACATTGCCAATCCGCAGAAGGCTTTCCTCCGGATACGCCCAGGAGCCGGAAGCGGTTTTGAACAGCTCCATGGCCGTGCCGACGATATGGAAGATGAGGATGACCAACGCCTCGCGCGGCCGCTCGAGCCCCGACGCGATGAAGGCCAATTGCAGGCCGACGGCGTAGAATACCAGCGCATCATATCGCGCAAGGGCCCAGTCGGGCTGCCAAATCAGATCGCTGATAAAGAGGCCCGC
>CAYFHK010000053.1:0-17187 GCA_964342585.1 uncultured Caulobacterales bacterium
CCACCGGGATGGTGCCGATCCCCGCCGCCGCGGCGAGCCCCTGGTCCACCGCCAATTGCGGCAAGAGCGTTGTGCCGAGGCCTGACCGCACCATCTGCGCCAGCGTCAAAAGGCTGGTGGCGCCGAAGGCCTCCGCCGTTTCGCGCTCCATCAATTGGCAGGCGGACAGCGCGTGATCGCGCAGGCAGTGGCCATCTTCGAGCAGTAACAACCGCTCCGCCCCCAGCTCTTCCGGCGAAACCGATTGACGATCCGCCAGCGGATGATCGGATGGACACGCGAAAACGAACGGGTCCTCTTGGAAAATCAATGTGTCGAGCCCTTCGGCTTCGATGGGAAGGGCCAGGACCGCGATATCGATCCGCCCGGCCCGCAAGCCATCCACCAGCTGATCCGTCAGCTCCTCCCGCAGGAAGAGCCGCAGATCGGGATAGGATTCGCGCAGCACATCCATCACGCGGGGCAATAAGAAAGGCCCGATGGTGGGGATGAGGCCCAGGCGAAGGTCACCGGAGAGCGGCGGCCGCGCCTCCGCCGCGCGCACCATATCACGCGCAAGGCCCAGCATTTCCTCCGCGCGGACGGCCACATCCTCACCAATCGCTGTTAAACAAAATTGCCGGGACGACCGATCGACCAACATGGTGTCGAGCAGGGTCTCCAACTCCTTGATCCCGGCGGACAGGGTGGATTGGGAGACGCAGCATTCATCGGCCGCGCGGCTGAACGACTTGTTGCGCGCGAGGGAGGCAAAGAACTGTAGCTGTCGAAGCGTTGGCAGGATCATTTTATCGATTTTCTCGATTACCGGACGCCGTATAATCTATTTGCCCAAACCGAAGAGGCAATCCATATCACTCGCGTCGCGGGAAACTGCGACCAAATAAGACGAATTTTTCGCCCTTCCACCACGGAGAAACTTAATGCTCGGTATCGGTGACAAACTTCCCGAATTCAAAGTCGTTGGCGTGAAGCCCGGCTTCAACCAAATCGAAGAAAAAGGCGAGAGCGCGTTCGAGGACATCACGCAAGACAGCTTCTCGGGCAAATGGAAAGTGATCTATTTCTACCCGAAAGACTTCACCTTCGTCTGCCCCACCGAGATCGCCGAATTCGGCCGCTTGGCCAAAGAATTTGAAGACCGCGACGCGGTTGTGATGGGCGGCTCGACGGACAACGAATTCTGTAAGCTCGCATGGCGCCGCGATCACCCAGATCTCGACAAGCACCCCGCTTGGCAGTTCGCTGACACGACCGGTGCGCTCGTCGATGGTCTCGGCATTCGCTCGGATGAAGGCGTTGCGCTTCGTGCGACCTTCGTTGTGGACCCGCACAATGTGATCCAGCACGTCTATGTGAACAACCTGAATGTGGGCCGGAACCCGCAAGACACGCTGCGTGTTCTTGATGGTCTGCAAACGGACGAACTCTGCCCCTGCAACCGTCCGCTGGGCGGCGACACGCTGTAAGTCTGATTGCTTAGTTTCGGTGTCGGCTTCGGCGGGCACCGTTGAAAAGGCGCTCGCTCACCTTTCTCTCCCCCACCTCCCCCCGACAGGTGGGTGAGCGCCTCACTTGTCGTTCGTGTGCGCCGCAGCTTATCCACTCGCGGCAGCTCACAAACTTCCCAACCTCTCGAACACACCCAATGATGAATGGAGGCACTGATGTCGATCGATGCATTGCGCGACGCGCTGCCCGACTATGCCAAAGATATTCGGCTGAATCTCGGCAGCCTCGCATCTGAGACCCTTCTGAACGATCAACAAAAATACGGCACCTTCCTGGCCACCGCCCTGGCGAGCCGAAACGCCACGGTCACCCGGCACATTCATGCCGAGGTCGAAGGCAAGCTGGCGCCCGAAGCGGTGACGGCGGCGAAGGCAGCCGCGGCGATCATGGGCATGAACAACGTCTATTATCGGTTCACCCACGTGGTCTCTGAAAAGAACTATGCGACGCTGCCGGCGAAGCTACGCATGCAGATCATTGCAAACCCCGGCATTGATAAGGTGGATTTCGAGCTCTTCTCGCTCGCCGTCTCCGCGATCAATGGCTGTGCCATGTGCATCGACAGCCATGATGCCGTGGTGCGCAAGGGCGGTCTCTCCACGGAGCAAGTGCAAGCCGCTGTGCGGATTGCCTCAACCGTTCACGCCGCAGCCGCGATCCTCGATGGCGAGGAAGCGCTGTCTGCCTAAAGGCGGATTGTCAATAAATCACAGCGGGGCAGCAGGAATTCTGCGTGCCCCGTTTTCTATGGCTAACGCCGCTCTTCTGACATCAGTGTCGTGAGCGTGCTAACTTTCTCAGGTTTCATTTCGCTCAAAATCGGTGCGGCTTTTGTGGGCGGCATTGTCGCCAATATGCTGGCAGCCAGCTTTTCAGGATGTGTGGCAAGCGCTTCTGCCGCGCGGGTCGGGGCCACATTCAGGTTTCTATCTTGACGTGCATTTTCTGAGCGCGTACACGTACCCCATGACACTGTCAATTATCAAAGATTTTCAGGTCGTTGTACGGTCCGACGACGGCTGGGTATTCCAATGGGACGGCAAAACGCTGACATTTCCGGAAGACAGTGATAATCGAAGAGAATGCCTCGGCATTCTCTCTATCGCTTTTAGTCGGTTGATGGCCGAAGAGGACCGGCTCGAGCGTTTTCCGAAACCGAAACTTGTCGAGTAATCTTACTGAGCTAGAAAGTATTCTGGTCCCGGTTTGCGGAAGGCTTTTCATGGGTACTTTCTGTGAATACTTCTTTTCTTTGGATGCAGGCCGAGGAGCCGGTCAGATCAGGGTTCTAAACAGCCGAGGCTGCATACAATCAGCGGCTGTGATTGCAATCACAAAACCGATCAGAATCGAAACGACTTCGGCCTATGGTTAATAAATTGCGTTTGGGGATTCCACAGCCGCGCGATGCGACGCTCGCGCCCTGCCCCCACCCCAAGAAGAAGGCGACCCACCAAAGGATGGCCGGAATTTCGAGCGCATAGTCGAGTTGCCCGTGCAGAAAGACAAAACTGCCCATCACCACAACCAATCGGATCTGCGTTCGGTTTTCCGTGTGTCGCCGCGCGGCGGATCCAAGGTGCCGGAACAGGAGCACAATCGGCACCGCCATCGCCAACGTGCCGATCACGCCAATCTGCATGAGCCATTGCAGGATCACATTATGCGCCGCGCCCTGAAGGATGAGCGATGCGGCATTCTCGCGGGTCATCTGCGCGGCGAGCGCTTGGTCAAACCCATCAAGACCCCATCCCATCCACGGTCGATCGGCAATCGCGGCGAGGCAGGCCGACCACAAGGGCCCGCGCCCGGTGGCCCCAAAAGCATCATCGGCAAAGCGGCTCGCGATGATCTCACCCCCAACAAGGGCCAACAGCGCCAAGCCCGCCACAACGGCACAACCGCCCGCCCATAATTTGTGCCGACGCAGATGATCCACCCCAACGCTCATGCCGATGAGCGCGAGCATACTCACGCCCGCCAGCACGATGCCTGCGCGAGAGCCGGTCAACACCAAAGAGGTGAGCGAGAAAATCAGCGTGATGGCCGGCAGGCCGCCCCCATCGCTCAGCGTATGCGTCCAACCGAGCCCTTTTCGATTCGCGCGACGCCAAATGGCGAGCCATTGCCCTATGGCCCATAGGCTCACGAGCCCATAAAAGGTCGCCGCCGTGTTCGCCGAAAGGAACGGCGCGCTCATCCGGTTGTCGTGATAGGGCTTGTCGAAGCCAAATCGCTCGGCGGGCGAGACGGCAAAATCTACAAAACTGATCACCGTGATGGCCAAAAGGACCAGGGTGACCGCTCGGATTGCCGCCTTTCGCTGCGGACGGCGCTGGCTCAACGCGCTGCCTACAACAAAGAAGGCCGCCGCCGCGATGAGGCTCGCAAGCTCCGGCGCGGCAGAGACAAACCGGCCCTGACTCGCCTCGATCGCTGTCAAAATTGCGAGAGCGATTAGGAAACTGGCCGCGACATCCCGCGGCAGGCCCATCAGACGGCCGGTCGCCAAAAGCCGCGCGGCAAGCAGGCTCGCGGCGCCGCAAGCACCAAACTTCGCCGCCGTGCCATCAGCACCCAACGCCAGCGTCGCGGCGCTGAGAATCAGCAGCGTCGCAAAAAGGGTCCACCTTGGCGGGGATGACGATATGGATGAATTGCCCATGCCGATCCAGCTTCGCCGATCCCTCGAAAAACGACGTTAACTCAACGCGCTTTACGTCGGCCGCGATGCGCCGTTTAACCGCCGCTGATGTTATGGCCTAGAGGAGGTCGCCCGCCATGGCGCGTGCATTGCTGAAATCCATGGCGACGGTCTCGGGGCTCACCATGCTCTCTCGGGTGCTGGGCTTTGCCCGGCAAATGCTGCTGGCCGGCACGATTGGCGCCAGCGGCACCCCGGTGGCCGACGCTTTTTGGGCGGCTTTCCGCTTGCCGAACATGTTTCGCCGATTGTTGGCTGAGGGCGCCTTTCAGGCCGCCTTCGTCCCGCTCTTCCAAGGGCGACAGGTCGAGGCCGATCTTGCCGCGGCGAAGGTCTTTGCCGAGGAGATCCTGGCCTGGCTGATCGTGATCCTCACCGGGCTGACGGCGCTTGTCATGATTTTCGCGCCCCTCTTTGTGAGCATTCTGACGACAGGGTTCCGCGACGATCCCGAGCGCTTCACTTTGAGTGTGCTCTATACGCGGATCATGTTCCCCTATCTCGCCTGCATGTCCGTTGTCGGACTGTATGGCGGCATGCTGAATGCGTTGCACCGTTTTGCGGCGGCGGCCGCGGCCCCGCTGCTCCTCAATGTGAGTCTCATCACCGGCGTGTTGATCTTTGCGGCAGAGAGCTCAGAGATCACGGGGCTGGCGGCGGCGATTTCTGTGATGGTCGGCGGGGTGCTGCAACTCTTGGCCCTGATTATTGCGGCCAAGCGCTCGAAACTGCTCTTACGCCTGCGGCGGCCGAAACTGACGGGCGGCGCGCGACGCATGGTGGTGCTGGGCACGCCAGGTTTTATCGGCGCGAGCGCCCTGCAGGTGAACGCGATTGTCGGCACAAATATCGCGTCGCGCCAAGATGGTGCTGTTTCCTGGCTGATCTACGCCGACCAGCTTTACCAATTGCCGTTGGCCATCATCGGCATTGCGCTTGGCATCGTTTTGATGCCTGCGATCAGCCGATCGGTAAAAGCCGGGGATGAAAATGGCGCGCGGAATACCCTTAATCGCGGCATCGAAATCGCACTCTTCTTCGCCCTCCCCGCTGCTGCCGCTCTCATCGCTATGGGCGATTTTCTGTGTGCGGCGCTGTTCCAGGACATGGCCGGCGACCTCACCCGCCTCATCGGCGCCGGGCGCTCGGCCTTTAATGACACCGACGTCGCCATGACGGGCCTTGCGCTCTCCGTCTATGGCATTGGCCTGCCGGCGTTCGTCTTACAAAAGGTCTTCGCCGCTGCCTTCTTTGCCCGGGAGGACACCAAGACGCCGATGAAATTTGCTCTGGTCGCGATTGCGCTTAACGCCACCGTTTCGATCGGCCTCTTCCCCGTGGTGGGATTCCTCAGCGTGCCGATCGGCACCATCCTCGCTGCATGGACGGAGATTTCGCTCCTCGGCTGGCAACTCCGCAAACGAAACGTGTTGCGCCCAGGCGCGAAGTTTTTCGCCCGCGCCATCCGCATGTTCGCCATCGCGATCGGGCTTGGCACGGCGCTTTACTACGCGACAGTCTTTCAAGACATGCTGATCGGCTTCACCTTAGGGCAAAGCTGGATCTTGCTATTCATCATCACCGGCCTTGGGATCGCGGCCTATTTCGCCGCGATCTTCCTCACACGTACGGTTCGACCCAATGAGATCGCCGGTCTCAGAAACTAGGCTGAGAATGTCGCGGGCACCGTCATCGCGACTTGCTTGATCATCCGCTTATCGGTTTTGCCCGTGGCCCCGCGCGGCAGCTCACGCGGCGACACCCAGATCCGCTCGGGCACTTTGAACGCCGCGATATGCTGTTTGACATGATCGCGCACGGCTTGGGGATCGATTTCTTTCGTGCGGCTATAAAGGACGGCCCCGACGATCTCGCCATAGTGCTCATCGGGCACCGCGAACACGCACGCCTCATCGACGCTGGGGTGGGAGACGAGCATGTTTTCCACCTCGAGGCAGGCGATGTTCTCGCCGCCGCGCAGAATGATGTCCTTGGCCCGGTCGAGAATGGTGATGAAGCCGCGCTCATCGAGCACGCCGATATCGCCTGTGCGGAACCAGCCGCCCGGGTGGAATGCCTTCGCCGTGGCCTCTTCGTCATCGAGATAGGCGCGGAAAGTGACGGGACTCTTCACGCAGATCTCACCTTCGGAACCGCGCGGCAATTGCTTGCCGTCCTCACTGAAGACTTCGATCTCGTTGATCGGCGGGATCGCGCGACCCGCGGAATCGGGGCGGTCGATGTAGTCCTGCATCCCGATATGAGCGACAAGAGCGTTGGTTTCGGTCAGACCGTATCCGGACGATACGCCAACCTCCGGCAGTTTTGTCTTTTGTTCCCGAACTTGCGTCGATGGACGTTTGGCGCCGCCGGTAATGATATCGACCACCGTCGACAAGTCTTCAGGCTTTGCCACATCAACCAATTCATGTGCCATGGTGGGCACGCCGACGAAATTGGTCACCTCTTCGCGTTTGATGAGCTCGATCGCCTCCTCGGCATCCCAACGATACATCAACACATTCTTCCGCCCCAAGAGCAGCGACAAGATCAATGTCGAATGGAGCGCGGTAACGTGGAAAAACGGCAGGGCAATCAACACTGCCGGGTTTTCCGGCATAAAAGGGTAATCAGGCCGCAAGCGCTGACCAAGCGTCGATAAGAAAGACCACGACAAAACGGCGTTCACGGCGGAACGCTGCGTCAGCAGAACGCCTTTTGGAAACCCGGTACTACCCGACGTGTACATCAGACAAAAATCTGAGTCAGGATCGATTTCTGCGGCGGGCGGCGTGTTCGGCCACTTCTCATCGGTGATCACATCTTCCATCATGAAGTCGGCATCTGCGACTTTCTCGCGCGCACCGATCAGCGTGATCCCATATTTCTCTTTAAACGGTTTGATGGCTTTGGCGCGTTTGTCGTCGACGACCACATGGGTGACGCCGGCACGACGAAGCCCGTCTTCGAGCTCTTCAGTTTGCCACCAGGCGTTCATCGGCACCACCGTGGCGCCGGTGGCCACGATGCCGAAAAACGCAAACACCCATTCAGGATAGTTGCGCATGGCGATGGCCACGCGATCAGTCGGTTTGATGCCACGCTCTTCGACCAGCCAATGCGCAAACCGCATCGCCCGGTGCCAAGTTTCCTGCACCGTATACCGATCGTCACCATAAACGAGGAAATCTTTGGCGCCGTGCTCGAAGGCGCGAAACGCGAAGAAATCTCGCAACGACGCCGACGACAGGGCGAAGACGTTGTCATATTCAACGCCGCGGATCGTCATCGGCATAGTGGTGAAAGGGCCGCCTTCCGCGAGCAGCTCGTCGCGGGTGCGTTCGATTTCCTCGTCGGTGAAAGGGGTCGGCAGTCCCATCGGCATCTCCTTGGACAAATGTCCATTATAAACTTTACTAATAATTAAGCGCGTTTTTCGGCGATTATATAGGTTTAGTGCGGTTTCGCCAGGGAAATCGGATTGGCGTCGCCGCCGTTTACGCGCGGTGCTCCAGCCTATATGGAGCGCTTCGCGCTAAGGTTCGCTAACGGCGCGCAGTAATTTCCACCTATCACCGGACGAGCCTTTTCAATGCCGCACACTTCTCCATTGCTCACTGTGATGATTAATGCCGCCCGCGACGCCGCCAAGGTGTTGCGGCGCGACTTCTTTGAAGTGGAAGCCTTGCAGGTGCGCCGGAAGGGTGCCGCGGATTTTGTCTCTCAAGCCGACATGAAGGCGGAAGAAGCGATCTATCAGTCGCTATCGAAGGCGCGGCCGAAATACAGCTTCATCATGGAGGAGCGCGGCGAGATCGAAGGCAGCGACAACTCCAATCGCTTCATCATCGATCCGCTCGACGGGACCACGAATTTTCTCCACGGCATTCCGCAGTTCTGCATCTCCATCGGGCTGGAACGCGATCGCGAGCCCTATGCGGGTGTCATCTTCGCACCCATGACCGATGAGCTGTTCATCGCGGAGAAGGGCTCTGGCGCTTATTGCAATGATCGGCGGTTGCGCGTGTCGGGCCGCACGGATTTGAGTGAAGCGCTGGTCGGCTGCGGTCTGCCCTTTAAAGGGCGCGCGGGCCGAGAATTGGCATTGGCGGAAACGGATCGGGTGCTGGGCGCCACGGCGGGCATTCGGCGCTTTGGCTCTGCCGCTTATGATCTTTGCATGACAGCGCAGGGCCGTCTCGATGCCTATTGGGAACGCGGGCTCAACGCGTGGGACGTGACAGCCGGCGTGGTCATCGTGCGGGAGGCCGGGGGCCAGGTGTCAACGATCGAGCCGGGGACTGATCGACCGCATTTGACCCCGAGCATTCTGGCGTCAAACCACGCACTCCATGAGGATGTCCGCAAGCTCGTCCTGGGCTGAGCCACCCCGTTACTGCGGGATATATTTCGGTAGCAGCGGCTCGAGATTTTGGCGCATCGTATCGAGGCGCGCTTCCGCATCTTCAACGCTTTCGCCCGCTTGGATCTGCGTCATCAACCGCACCATGGCCCCGTCTGAGCGGCGCTGCACCAGATCATCCCACATCACCACCAGCTTCATGGCGAACTCATTGGCGATTTTCCGCCCGCGCTGGTCGTACCAATAGTAGAGCAGATACTGGATATCGCCCTGCCGAATGATCATCCGGTTGTGGTGATAGGTGCCACTGCCATCGACGCGCTCGACTGGCTCAATGGTGTGGCTTGCTATCTCCCAGCCGCCGCCAGGCAGACATTGCATCGGCGAGTGCCACGCTTTGCCGTCACGACGCTCTTCGAGATAAGCCATGTAGAGATTGATGTTCTGCCCCTCAGGGCCGATCATATCGGTGATGATGTAGTCATCCGCCCCGAGCACATCGGCGATGCCGCGATCGAGCGTGGTTTCCCGCGTCCGCCATTCAGGGAATTCAAGCGGCACGGTGGCAAAATCCTGCCGATCAGGAATGACGGTAGGCCGCTGATCGGCCGTATGGGCCACGATGCCCGCCAGCATCACCATCACCGTCGCAATGATCCCGTTACGAACGAAGGCTTCTCGCGTCCACGGCGCATCCGGCGTCACCGGCGCAACATCGTCAAAGCCGACAAAAGCTAACGGCCCTTTTTGACCGCGCATCAGGGTGAAGCCCCAGATGACCAGCATCAAAAAGGCGATGCACAGAATGAAGACCATGTAGCCCTCGAACATGTGCGTGAAGCCATCGGTGTGATTGCCGCCGACCGTTTCGATCAAGATACCTGTCATCGCGATCCGGAAACTGTTCATCAGGATCGTGATGGGGATCGTCGACAAAAAGATCGCAAGCCGATGCCAGAGCGGGCCCTTATAGAAATACGCCGCCAGCGCCCCGAGGCTCAAAAACGGAAACAGATAGCGCAGCCCGCTACACGCCTCGACAACTTCGAGTTTGGCGCTCGGCAGGTGGATGACATTGCCGCTGAGAAACACCGGAATGTCGAAGAGGCGGATCAACGCGACCCCCAACTCTGACGACATCAATTGGAAATTCCACGACATCACCGTGATGGCCCAATAAGGCGGCGGGATCATGAAAAGGAGGTAAGCCAGCGGGATCAGCGTGATCACGAAGAGGGATCGTCCGCCGAAAAGATAGGTGAGCGACATCAGAAGGAGGACGAAGCCGCCCTGCGCCACCAATGGCACATTGATGAGCTCACCCACCACGAGGAAGAAGAGCGAGACCCCCGTCGGCACCAGGCCCAAGATCTGCGGCGCGCCGACGCTCTTTAACAGCGCATCGCGACGCTCCCATAACATCCAGCCTGAGATGAGGGGCAGGAAGTAGGAATGGCTCAATTCCTGGCTTTCGCCCCAGCGGAACCACAAATTTTGGAAGGCATTCCAGAACGCGAAAACAATGGCGACCGTGAGCGACGCCAGAACAATCGGCACTACCCGCCGCTGCTCATCGGTCCATATCGCATTTGCCGTCGTCAACAATGAATTCATGGACCGCAAAATCCTCACTCGCCCTATGGACGTTGCCCGCCCGCTCTTGGCGACATCAAAGCACATCGGGGTTTATGGTTGCCTTGCAACAAGAGCAAGAAATGCACCACCGATCGGTTCACCCGATATGGGGGTATCGCGACGCACCGATCGCCGCCTCTCCAGCCGTATTCGTTCGACCTCACTAGAATGTGACACCGACAGGCTGTGCCCAGCGGCTGTGCCGTGAGATCGACTTCACAGCGCCTCGCCCACACACTCAACATAGCCTACCGGAAACGAGAACAAAGGAACACCGAATGAAAGCGTCAGACCTTCTTGTGAAATGCCTAGAGAACGAGGGGCTGACCCACATTTTCGGTGTGCCCGGCGAAGAAAACGCCGATTTCATGATGTCGCTCGAGGGCTCGTCGATCGAGTTCGTGCTGACGCGGCATGAGCAAGGCGCCGCCTTTATGGCGGGGGTTTTTGGCCGCCTGACGGGCCGGCCTGCGGGCTGTCTCTCGACCCTGGGGCCTGGCGCTACAAACCTCATCACTGGCGTTGCCGACGCGAATATGGACCGCGCGCCGGTCATTGTACTCACCGGCCAGGGCGCCACGGGTCGGCAACATAAAGAAAGCCACCAAATCATGGACGTGGTGGCGATGTTCGAACCGGTGACGAAATGGGCGCATCAGATTGTCGATCCCGACACCATCCCCGAAATCGTCCGCAAAGCCTTTCGGACCGCCAAGACCGAAAAACCCGGCGCCGTGTTGATCGAACTGCCCGAGGATGTGGCCAAGCGGGAGACGCGCACAGAGCCGATGGAAGTGGTGCGGTTCAGGCGCCCAGCCATCGACGACAAAAAAGCGGATGAATTCTATGCCGCGCTCGCCAAAGCCGAGCGCCCGGTGATCATCGCTGGCAATGGCGCCATTCGCAAACGCGCCTCAAAGCAGCTGCGCATCTTATGTGAAGCAACGGGCATTGGCTGCATCTCGACATTTATGGGTAAAGGCGCGGTTGATATGGCAGCGCCCTATAGTCTGTTCACGATCGGCCTAGGATCTCGCGATTTCGTGGCCGATGCGATTGACGGTGCCGACCTCGTCATCTCGCTCGGCTATGACATGGTGGAATATCATCCACGGCTGTGGAACCCCAAGCGCGACAAGACGGTTGTACATGTCGATTTCACCCCAGCCGAGATTGATCGTCATTACGCCCCCAAAATCGAATGCGTTGGCGACATCGCCCACACGCTCTGGGCGCTGAATGAACGTGTCCGCGAGCGCGGCTTGCCCGACTATGACCTCAGCTATCAGGCCGAGGTGCGCCAGCGAATGACCCACGATTTCGAGGCGCATAAGGATGATCAGACAGAAGGGATCATCCGGCCGCAAAAAGCGCTTTGGGATCTGCGCCAGGCGCTGCGGCCCGAGGATATCGTTCTTTCAGGCGTGGGCGCCCACAAAATGTGGGTTTCACGCTACTACCAATGCCATGAACCCAATACCTGCATTGTGCCGAACGGCTTTTGTTCGATGGGTCTGCCTCTGCCTGGTCTTGTGGGCGCAAAAATTTCGTGCCCTGATCGTCAGGTCTTCGGCGTGGCGGGTGATGGCGACTTCATGATGAATGTGCAAGAGCTAGAGACGGCGCGTCGCCTCAACCTGAATGTGAATATCATGGTGTGGGTCGATGGCGGCTATGGCCTCATTTCCTGGAAACAGGAGAACGAATTCCATCGGCACACAGATTTATCGTTTGGCAATCCCGATTGGCTGAAACTCGCCGAAGCCTTTGGCTGGCACGGACAATATATCGAGAACGCCGCTGATCTGCGCGGCGCCATCGATGAAGCGCTCGCCTACGAAGGGCCCTCGATGATCGCGCTGCCGATCGATTACACTGAAAACCTCAAGCTGACGAAACGCCTCGGCGAGATCGAAGTGCATCTCTGAGGGTTTCAGCCACCCTTCCCCATGGCTAAGTCTTGGGGCAATTATCCCACGCTCGTGCCACAGGAGAGTTCGACCCATGGCCTCATCGAAATTCACGCTAAAAGACGCCTACCCCTATTATCTCGCCAACGAGCCGGTCGCAGCGAACACAGACCTTGACGTGACGGACAAATTCACCGGCGAGGTCGCCACACGCGTTGCGATGGCCGATGAGGCAGCGATAGACGAAGCCATCGCTTGGGCCGTGAAAGCGCAAGAACCGTGTGCGGAGATGAAGGCCTATCAGCGGCGCGAAGTGCTTGAACATTGCGTCGACCGGTTCCGTGAACGGTTCGACGAATTGGCAGAGGCGCTGACGGTGGAAGCCGGCAAGCCCATCAATGACAGTCGCGGTGAGGTGACCCGCCTCATCGAAACCTTCCGCATCGCGGCAGGCGAAGCCGAGCGGCTCTATGGCGAAGTGATGCCGCTCGATAACGCACCGCGTGCAGCGAATTATCAGGGGATGTGGAAGCGCGTGCCCATCGGACCATGCTCGTTCATCTCGCCGTTCAACTTTCCGCTGAACTTAGCCGCCCACAAAGTCGCCCCGGCTCTCGCGGTCGGCTGTCCATTCGTGATGAAACCCGCCAGCCTCACACCGATCGGTGCCCTGATCATTGGCGAGACTTTGGCGGAGACGGATTTGCCGAAGGGTGCCTTCTCGATCCTGCCGGCCCACCGTGAGGGCGCGCGGCTTTTCACCGAGGACGAGCGCCTGAAACTCATCTCCTTCACCGGCTCGCCTGATGTGGGCTGGCAGCTGAAAGCCAATGCCGGGAAGAAGCCCATCGTGTTGGAGCTTGGCGGCAACGCCGCCGTCATCGTCGAGGATTGGGATCTGGACGACGCCATCGCGCGGATCATTTTCGGCGCCTTCTACCAATCGGGCCAAAGCTGCATCGGGGTGCAACGCATTCTGATCAATGAGCGCATCTATGATGAGGTGCGCGAAAAGCTGGTCGCGAAAGCCAAGGATCTCATCGCCGGTGACCCGAAGGATGAGAAGACCTTTGTGGGCCCGATCATCTCAGACAAAGAAGCCACACGGATCGAAACCTGGATCAACGACGCGGCCGAAAAGGGCGGTAAGATCCTGTGTGGCGGCAAGCGCGACGGCAATGTCATTGAGGCAACCGTTATGGAAGATGTGCCGGAAGACTGCGATATCGTGGCAGAAGAGGTCTTTGGGCCTGCCGTGGTCTTGCAGAAATACAAAACTTACGACGATGCGCTCACGATGGTGAACGACAGCCGGTACGGCCTGCAGGCAGGGGTTTTCACCCGTGATCTGTATAAGGCGCATCAGGCTTGGGACAAGCTCGATGTCGGCGGCGTTGTCATCGGCGATGTCCCCTCCTGGCGGGTGGACCACATGCCCTATGGCGGGGTGAAGGATTCGGGGCTGGGCCGCGAGGGCCTGCGCTTCGCCATGGAAGACATGACCGAGATTCGCCTCATGGTCATTCGCACCCCTTGACCCCCCACGAGGTTGCACCGGGCGCTCTTCATTACCCAAACTATTTGGATGAGAGCGCCTGTTCAGAGCTCGTCAAAGAGACCATGACGCGGGCCGATGCGGCGGGCTGGCTCTCACCTGTGACGCCGGGCGGCCAGCCATTCTCCGTGCGCCAGATCAATTTTGGGCCTCTGGGCTGGATCTCAGACCGCCGCGGCTATCGATACGAGCCCCACCACCCAGAAACTGGGGCACCTTGGCCGCCGCTTCCTGACAAGCTCGCCGCCATTTGGCGGCAGCTTCTTCCCAATGCGCCCGATCCACAATGCTGCCTCGTCAATCATTATACCGATCGCGCGCGAATGGGGCTGCATAAGGACGCAGACGAAGAAGATCAGGAGACGCCTATTCTCACCATTTCCCTTGGACAGCCGGCACGGTTTCGTCTTGGCGGCCCAACGCGGCGCGGGCCGACGCAATCGTTTGTGCTGCGCCACGGCGATGTGTTGGTGATGGGGGGTTCGTCACGGAACGCTTATCATGGGGTTGATCGGCTGCTTCCTGGCGATGATCTTTTCGCGCCAACACCCAGCATTGACGGGCGCTTGAGCCTGACTTTGCGAAGGGTCACCGTTTCTCAATCTTAACCTTTGCGGAACCTTTCGTCGCACTCTCCGTTGATGTCGGCATAACGATATGAAGGAGATGAACCATGGGACGCATTATTG
This sequence comes from uncultured Caulobacterales bacterium, assembly GCA_964342585.1. GTDB lineage: Bacteria > Pseudomonadota > Alphaproteobacteria > Caulobacterales > Parvularculaceae > Parvularcula. The sequence continues at coordinate 14,369 of CAYFHK010000053.1, forward strand.
CCGTTCTCGTTGTTGTCGTCTTGGTTGGCTTTGGCTGGACACTGCTGACGGACACGGACGTTGATCCGGGCGAAATGCCCGAAGTCGAAATGGACGTCGAAGGGGGCGAAGCACCTGACGTCGACGTTCGAGGCCCAGACATTGAAACCGGCACGGAGGAAGTGACCGTTGAAGTCCCCACCGTTGATGTGGATGTGCCGGAAGACGACGCCGACGGCGCAGAAGACGAATGGGTTGATGACGAAGGCATGTCTGACGACGACGATGTCGACAACGCGAATAACTAAATAAGGCCGACACATAAAGAGAGGCCGCCCAATTTGGGCGGCCTTTTTCTTCGTCAGCGTTCGGCCGTTATCATCCGGCCTGTTCCGCTTTTTTCTTCAAACGGTATTCATGCAGCAGCGGCTCGGTATAGCCGCTCGGCTGCTCAGTGCCTTCAAATACAAGCGCTTTGGCCGCAGCGAATGCGATGCTGCCCTCTGGGTTTTTGGCCATCGGCTCATAGGCCGCGTCGCCGGCATTTTGCTCGTCGACCTTCGCGGCCATGCGCAAGAATGACTCTTCAACTTCCTCTTTCGTCACCACGCCGTGATACAGCCAATTTGCAACGTGCTGAGACGAAATACGAAGCGTTGCGCGGTCTTCCATCAGGCCGACATCATCGATGTCCGGCACTTTCGAACATCCCACACCCTGATCGATCCAGCGAACGACATACCCCAGAATACCTTGAATGTTATTGTCGATCTCGCGCTTGCGCACATCGTCTGGCCAGTTCGTCTGGGTCGCAAGCGGTGGGGTAAGCAGCTTGTCGAGCCCCGGCTCGGTTTTGAGCTTCTCATCTTTACGCAGATCGAAAACATTGACTTGGTGATAATGCAGCGCGTGCAGCGTAGCGGCAGTCGGGCTCGGCACCCAGGCCGTGTTGGCCCCGGTCTTGGGATGCCCGATCTTCTGCTCCACCATTTCTGCCATCAGGTCAGGCTTCGGCCACATGCCCTTCCCGATCTGCGCCTTCCCTGAAAGGCCACAATTCAAACCAATTGCCACGTTGCGCGCCTCATAGGCCGTGATCCAATCCGTGGACTTCATATCCGCTTTCGGGATCACCGGGCCCGCCTTCATCGCCGTGTGGATTTCATCGCCCGTCCGGTCGAGGAAGCCGGTATTGATGAAAACCACGCGATCGGCCACCGCTTCGATGCAAGCGGCAAGGTTGGCCGAGGTGCGCCGCTCTTCATCCATCACACCGACTTTGATGGTATACCGATCAAGGCCGAGCATGTCTTCGACAGCACCCATCAGCTTGTTCGTAAACGCCACTTCTTCGGGGCCGTGCATTTTTGGCTTCACGATGTAAATCGAGCCTGCTCGGCTGTTACTGTATTTTGCGCCGCCTTTGAGGTCGTGCATCGAAATAAGGCTGGTGACTGCAGCGTCGAGCAATCCCTCAAATACATCTTTGCCGTCGAATTGCGCCGCGGGATTGCGCATCAAATGCCCAACATTCCGCACCAGGAGAAGGCTGCGGCCATGCAGCACTGCGGCACTGCCGTCTGGCTTTTGGTAGGCGAGATCGCCCGGCATCACGCGGGTCATCTCGCGGCCACCCTTTTTAAAGGTCGCCTCCAGCGTGCCTTTCATCAAGCCAAGCCAATTTGCATAGCCAAGAGTTTTGTCCTCGGCATCCACGGCCGCGACGGAGTCTTCCATGTCGATAATCGCCGTCAGCGCCGCCTCGAGGTGGATGTCGGAAACGCCTGCCTTGTCATCCTTGCCGATCGGCGAGGTCGGATCGATCAAGATTTGGATGTGCAAACCGTTATGCGTCAGGAAAATGCCGGTCGGCTCCGCCGCATCGCCCTGATAGCCAACAAACTGCGCGGGATCCTTCAGCGCGGGGACGAGCTTGCCGCCTTCCACCGAATAGCCGGACACATCCGCATGCGACCCTTCTGCCAGCGGCGCAAACTGGTCGAGATAGGCTTTCGCGGCCGCGACCACTTCAGCACCGCGTGCCGCATCATAGCCGCCGGGCTTCGGCGTGCCGGGCAAGGCATCCGTGCCGTAGAGCGCGTCATAAAGGCTGCCCCACCGTGCAGCCGAGGCGTTGAGCACAAAACGCGCATTCAATGCAGGTACCACGAGTTGTGGCCCGGCAATCGTCGACATCTCCGCATCAACATTCTCAGTGCGGATGGTAAAAGGCGCGGGCTCCGGCACCAGATAACCAATCTCTTCGAGGAAGGCGCGATAGCCGGCCCCATCGGTCACCGGGCCGGGGTTCGCGCGATGCCATTCGTCGATTTTGGCTTGGAGCTCATCGCGCTTCTTCAACAAGCGCTCATTTCCGGGCGTGAACGTCTTGATGAGGTCGGTGAGGCCTGACCAAAACGCATCGGCGCTGACACCTGTCCCAGGCAACGCCTCTTGTTCGATGAAGTCAGCAAGCTGCGGCGCGACATCGAGCCCGCCTTTTTTCGTATAGGTCATGCAACTGGTCTCCTCAAAATCTGGGATCGGCGCCCAGCGCGAATGGTTCGCGGCAGCGCCCTCATCGTCGTGCGCTTTTTCGGCATTGCGAAAGCCCATGCAAGGCGGCGGGGCGAAAAAGACCTCGCAAGAGGCAGGACCGCATCTGATACCCGGCATCAGATGCGGCATTGTTCGCCAAAATTTCGCGCGGCGAGGCGGTCACTGCAGTCCGCCCGCCCCGGCGGAGATGCTTCGCATCGTGAGCGCAAAGACGGCGCGCTCAAATCGCGAGGCGATGCACTGACGATAAATGGCGCACCCGAGAGGATTCGAACCTCTGA
>CAYFHK010000054.1:0-17136 GCA_964342585.1 uncultured Caulobacterales bacterium
ATCGCTTGGGTTGAGCCGCTTGCCCATGGGGTTCACCGTGGGGGCTTGCATGTCGAAGACATCCTCGCCCTCGCCCGGCGCGGGGAGCGTATAACCAGGGGCGACGCCGCAGACCCTCACCTTAGGCGCGAAGTCTTGCGCCATTAGCGTTGTCGCGGTTTGCAGCGCGGATTTGCTGAGGGTGTAGCTGAAATGATCCGCATGCAGATTCCAGAGCTTCTGGTCGAGAATGTTGACGATGGCGTTGTCGGCATCCTCCGGTGCCTGAGCGAAGAACTGTTTCGCTAGGAGGACCGGTGCGATCGTGTTCACGCGGTAGTGATCGATCAGGGCGTCGAGGAATGTCGTGGACGGACGATCGTGCTCGAAGATCGACGCGCTGTTGACGAGCCCAGAGAGGGGCGCGCCGACGGCTGCGACGGCTTTCTCAATCAGGCCCTCTGCCTGGTTCGCATCTGAAAGGTCGGCACCCACGGCAACGGTGCCGAGCTCTGTGGCCAGGGCCTCGGCCATATTTGCGCTCTTATTATAGTGCAGAACGGGCTGGTGGCCGGCGGCTTTCAAATTGCGCGCAAATATGGCGCCTAAGCGTTGGCCGCCACCGGTGATGAGGACCGTTTTCACAGCGCGCCGGAAGCGTTGGTGCTGAGAAGCGCGATATAGGCAATATAGCCCAGTGTCAGAATCACGCCGAAAAGCCGATTGATGGGCCGCTTGGTGTAGACCAGCGCCGCGAGAATGAGCGTGGCCAAGATCATCACCGGCACATCCACGAGACGGGTCCAAGGATCATCGAAGGGCGTGGTGGCGACAAGGCCCGCCGCGCCGCCCACGAACAGAATATTGAAGATGTTCGAGCCGATAATGTTGCCCACGGCCACATCGGCCTCGCGCCGCATGCCGGCGGCCCAGACGGTGGCGAGTTCGGGAAGGGACGTGCCAAAGGCGATAATCGTCAGGCCGACGATCTCTTCGCGAACGCCAAGATCGGTCGCCAGCGCCGCCCCGTTTGACACGAGGATCGATCCGCCAAGGGGCAAACCCACCAGCCCACCGATGATAAAGAGAGCGGTCTTCCAGGCGGTCTTTGGGCAGCTTTCCTCAAGCTCGGCCACTTCTTCCATCACTGAAGGCGCAGCCGCCGCGCCACGCGTGGCCTGGTAGCCGATGTAAAGAATGTAGAGCGTAATCGTCGCGATAAAGACGATCCCGACCGGCGTATCGAGCGTCCCACGGACGTAGATTGCGAAGCAGAACATCGCGGTGGCCACGAGCATGGTACTGGCGTGGCGGCGCATGCCGGGCGTCGACATGGGGATTGCGGCAAGGACCGCCGGCAGGCCGAGCACCAGCAGAACATTAGCGATGTTCGAACCCACGATGTTGCCGATGGCGATGCCATTTCGGCCGGTCAGCACAGCGTCGATTGACACGAACAGTTCTGGTGCAGACGTGCCGAAGGCGACGACCGTGAGCCCGATCAATAGGCTCGGCGCCTTAAGGGCGGTCGCAAGGCCGACGGCACCGCGCACCAACAGGTCGCCGGCGACCAAAAGGAGCGCCAACCCGGCGATCACAAAGGCGAAATCGAGCAACATAATAGGCCTTCTTTCGCAGGCGCGACGAGGCGAGAAGCGGCTTGGCCGCTGCGCGCGCGGTGGAAAAACTCAGCGGGGGGCGCGGCGGGTGAGACCTTAGTCCCAGCGACCCTTCTCGATGATGTTAAGGCCCACAAAGCTAAGCACGAATAAAATGATCACGAGGAGTGCGAGCATAGCGCCGGTATGTCCTTTCCCAAATTGTCATTCAAGCGAAGGGCCCCTTTAGACGGGTCCTTTGCCATCGTCACCCGTGTCCGACGGTCTAAATGATTTAGGTGGGGGGCGGTAGAGAGCCCACCGGGCGCGGGAAGCCGCCCTAAACAGTTGCTGTGCCGAAGTGGCGCGCGTAGGGCGAGTGCCGGCGTGCTGCACTGCAACGACCGGAGACGTCTATGGCCTACGAAATGATCGAAACGACGACAGATAGCCGCGTTTGCACGATCACTCTGGCACGGCCAGACGCGCTCAACGCCCTTTGCCAACCTCTCCTTCAGGAGCTGACGGCGGCGTTGCGCGCCGCGGAGGCCGATTCCAACGTTGGCGCGATTGTGCTGACCGGAAGTGAAAAGGCCTTTGCCGCGGGCGCGGACATCAAAGAATTCGCGGAAAAGAGCGCACCGCAGGCTTTCCTCGAAGATCTCATCACCGCCCATTGGGAAGAGGTGGCGCGCTGCCGAAAGCCTGTGATTGCGGCGGTTGCCGGTTACGCCCTCGGCGGGGGATGTGAGTTGGCACTGATGTGCGACTTCATCATTGCGGCCGAGAATGCGAAATTTGGCCAGCCGGAGGTCACGCTCGGCTTTCTGCCCGGTGCCGGCGGCACGCAACGGCTGACGCGGGCCATCGGCAAATCAAAGACCATGGAAATGTGCCTCACCGGGCGGATGATGGGTGCGGAAGAGGCGGAACGTCTCGGCCTCGTCGCCCGAGTCGTGCCAGCTGCGGATTTGGTTTCTGAGGCTCAACAGGTCGCACGAAAAATCGCCGACTTTTCTCTGCCCGCAACGATGATGATCAAAGAATGCGTCAATCGCGCCTATGAAACGCCGCTCGCGGAAGGGATCCGTTTTGAGCGTCGCGCGTTTCAGTCAAGCTTCGCATTCGAAGATCAAAAGGAAGGCGCCGCCGCTTTTCTTGAGAAGCGTCAACCGAATTTCAAAAACCGCTAGGCCTGATCTCCCCGCAGTAGGAACGAAGCTTTGATACTGACGACAGCAGCTGCCGCCTCGGCGGAGATGGGGGGCCACGGCGCCCCTTCCCTCGTAATGGCCATCACGTGGATCGGTGTGCTCGGCATCGGCGCGCAATGGCTTGCGTGGCGCCTCAATCTGCCCGCCATCGTCTTGATGGCGATTGCCGGTCTGTTGGCCGGCCCGGTCTTTGGTGTGCTCAGCCCCGAGGAGACCTTCGGTGAGATGTATCGGCCTGCGATTTCGGTCGCGGTGGCCATCATCTTGTTTGAGGGCGGCCTGCAGCTGAAATTCAGTGAGCTGAGGGGGCTGGAGCGAGGCGTGTTGCGCCTTGTGATCGCCAGTGCGCCGCTCGCGTGGATCTTTGGCGCGCTCGCCGGGCACTATGTCGCCGGGATCAGCTGGCCCACCGCGATCCTCTTCGCCGGGATCATGATCGTCACGGGGCCAACGGTGATTTTGCCGCTTCTCCGGCAAGCAAAATTGATGACCAGGCCCGCAGCGCTCTTGAAGTGGGAAGGGATCATCAACGACCCGATCGGCGCGCTCGCGGCGGTGATCACATTTGAATATATTGTCGCCGTGAATGGCGCGGAGTTTTCCGGCGCCGCCGTGATTGCGAGCCTGGTCGTCGGCACCATTCTCTGCACGGCGTGGGGCATTGCGATTGGCTTGGCTATGGCGAAGGCCTTTCGCGAAGGGTGGGTGCCCGAATATCTGAAGTCGCCGGTCCTGCTGGCTTCCGTGCTGCTCGCCTTTTCGACATCCAACCTTTTGCAGGAAGAGGGCGGGCTTCTCGCGGTTACCGCCATGGGCGTCACCATGGCCAATGCGCGGATGCCGAGCATCAACCAGCTGCGTCATTTCAAAGAGAACATCGCGGTGCTGTTCGTGTCCGGTGTCTTCATCATGCTGACGGCCAACCTGTCGCTCGATATCTTCGAAGATGTCAGCTGGCGCACGGCGGCGTTTGTCGTGGTGATGCTGGTGGTGGTCCGTCCCGCGGCCGTATTGCTGGGGACGATTGGGACCGATTTGAAATGGTCCGAGCGTCTCTTGGTGGGGTGGATCGCCCCGCGCGGGATCGTCGCTGTGGCGGTCTCCGGTCTGTTCGCCACTTCGATGACGCCAGAAAACGGGTTTTTAGATGGATCGGTCTTAGTGCCGCTCTCCTTCGCCATGGTCTTTGCCACCGTCGTCCTGCACGGCTTCACGATTAAGCCGCTGGGCAAAGCGCTCGATCTGGCGTCGAAATCCGCGCCAGGCGTGCTCATTGTTGGCGCCTCTGCGTGGTCGGTGGCGCTTGCGAAAAGGATCAAAGAAATCGATGTGCCCGTGCTCGTGGCGGACACGAATTATCGCAGCCTGCGCCAAGCTCGGCAGGCCGGGATCGACACCTATTATGGAGAGATCCTCTCAGAGGTGTCTGAGCACCACATCGAATTCGTCCGTTATGGCTATCTGCTCGCGCTGAGCGGCAATGAAGCGCACAACGCACTGGTCTGTATGGACTTGGCGCCGGAGATGAACCGCGCGGCGATTTATCAGCTCACGACCAATGTGGGCGATGAAAACCGCACTGCGATGTCTTCCGCCGTGCAGGGCCGCGCGCTCCTGCGCGGGAATGTAGCGCTCGAAGAGCTCCTCCGCCGCCACTGGGAAGGTTGGGTCTTCCAATTCACGAAGCTGTCGGAGACGTACAATCCCGAGAAGTATCTAGAGGATTTGCCCAAGGACGCCCTCTTGGTGATGGTCAAACGCAAGGGCGTGCTCATCTTCGAAAGCGACGAGCAACCCATCAAATTGCAGGTCGGTGACCGCGTCTTGGCCTTCGTGCCGAAAGAGATCGCGCGCGTTCGTCAGGAGAAAGAATCCGAGGCGAACGGCGCGGAACCAGACGGCGAGATCGAAGCGAAAAAGCAAGAAGCAATCGAGAAAGTCTCGCCTTAACCTGCGGTTAACGGACCTCGCTGATACCTTAACTTCGGAGGCAATTCGGGGTCGTTCAGTCATGCCGTTGGTCGCACCGGCGACGACAAAACGCGGTCGGCGCGATCTGTTGGAACAGTACACCGAGAAATTCGGGGACTTGGTCCGCAGACACCACTCCGCCGTTGCGCTGCGCGCCGCGCGCGTTGACGCTGAACTCGCGTTTCAAGCGCGAGGCGCCTTCCTTGCGAGCATGAACCATGAGCTGCGCACCCCCCTGAATGCCATCACCGGGTTTGCCGGTCTCTTACGCGATGCCGAAGAGGGGACCATCTCTCCCGAGCAACGGCGCGAATATCTCGACCACATTTTGCAGTCGGCCGAGCTCTTGCTCGCCCATATCAATACGATCCTCGAGATTGCGGATGCTGAAAGCGGCGGGGCGAAAATGGCGCGTCGCGCGTTCGATATTGGCGATGTGCTCCATCAAGTCGGTGACGAGTTGGTCGAAGAGCTTGGCGAGGACCGTCTAGCCATCGCCGTGGACATTCCCCGCGCGCTGCCGCCGGTCGATGCGGACCCGGACAAAATCGCCACGGCGTTCCGCCACCTGGTCAGATTTATCCGCGGCGATCTAAAGGAACAACTGCATCTTTCTGTGGTCATCCGGCCGGGCGTCGCTGGAAAGAGCGCAGACTACATCTACGTCGCCATCGATGGTGATGGGATCGGGTACACACAGTCGGACATTAGCGAAGCCATGCGGGTGTTCGAACGTGTCCATGAGGGGCTCGATCGACGGTTCGCTGATCATCGTCTCGGGCTGCCCATTGCGAAGAGTTACATCGAGCTGAATCATGGCAAGTTCAACATTAAGCCGCAATCGGATGGCCGGTTGCTGATTCGCTTTGCGTTGAAGGTGGCCGTGGGTGACCATCAACGGACCTATGAAAGGTTGGCTTCGTGAGCAGTTCGACCGCGAACGCGCTGAGATCAGCGCGGCACGAGGGCGCGAGCGTCGGCCGTGCCCGGATTGGGCGCGTGGTGGCGAACACCGGTCGCGACCTCCTTGTCATGATCGAAACCGGCGCCACAGCGCGGACGGCACTGCGTCTTGGCGACGTGATGGTGTTGATCGGTGAGGGTCAAACCACCGTGGGCGTCGTTTCTGGCATGAACATGCCCGCGCCGGGCCTTGAAAGCGATGGTGACGATTTGTGGATCGCGCAAGTCGAGCTGATGGGCACGATCACCATAGCTGATGAAACTTTAGGCTTTACACGGTCGATCCCTAAGCCCCCGGCGCTGGGCGATATCGCTTACCGGGCGTCTCCGGCGGATCTGCGGCGTTTGTATCGCAATGGGGATGAGAAGAGCTATCCCATCGGCATCGTATTAGGTCAGGATGATGTGGCCGCAACGATTGATGGCGAGGGGCTTGTCTCCGGCGGTTTCACGGTGATGGGCGCGCCGGGTTCAGGGAAGAGCTCGACGGCGGTGTCGCTCGTGCGCGCCTTGCTGCGCAATCGCCATCCGATCCGCACGGTCCTTCTTGATCCGAATAATGAATATGGCCGTTGCTTCGGTAAGGCGGCAAAATGTGTGGCGCCTCGCCCTGGTACCTTCCCGCATTGGATCTTGTCGTTCCGCGAGTTTGTCTGGGTGCTGTCCTGTAATGGCGGGGCGCTTTCGGCAGATGAATGCTCGATCCTGGAAGAGGCCATTCCGGCGGCCCGGCTCCGCTTCGTCCAGCGGAACCGTCTGCCCACCGACGCCGCGACGAGCATGGATGCCGTTTCCGTCGATGGGCCGATCCCCTATCGCATCGCCGATTTAATCGCGCATATCGATAAGCATATCGCGTCGGACGAATATCGCGGCCGTGCAGCATATCAGCGCTTGCGTACACGGATCATGTCCGCCGTTGGCGATCCGCGTCTGTCGGTTCTGTTCGGGAGCGTCGCGGCCACTGACACGTTGGAAGGGCTCTTAAAGCAAATCTTCTGCCTCGAGCCGGACTCGCCGCCCATGACGGTCATCCAACTGGGGCGTCTCACGGCGGGCCTTGACCGCCTTGTCGTGTCCTTGATCTGCCGTATGTCCGCGGCTTTAGCCGAGTGGAGCATGGGCCGGTTTCGCACGCTGGTCCTCATTGACGATGCTGGACGCTATGCACCGCCCACACCGCATGACCGGGTGACCGAGCTCTCCCTCGAAGCGATCCGGCATTTGGGGAATCGTCCTCGCAAATTGGGCACGACGCTGGGCATTATCGCCAATCAACCGCGCGAGGTGCACAGCGCGACCCTGAACCAAACCGCCAGTTTCTTTATCCACCGCTTGCCAAGCCAGGCGGATGTGGAGGCGGTAGAAGAGCGCTTACCGGAGAGTGCGGCCGCCTTCCTCGGGGGGCTGAGCAATTTGGGGGATGGTGAGGTGGTGGGGATCGGCCGTGGCCTCCCCATGGCCGGCCGGATTGCCATCGCAAAGCTGCCTGAGACAGCGATCCCCCGTGAGAATATGGGGCCAGACTCCCAGGCGGGTGAAGAAGAGCTCGACGCGGTCGCCGCCCTTGTGCATCGCTGGCGCTATTGCGGCATCGATGAATGGGCCGGGCCGGTCATGCCGCCGCCAGCAGCGCCGAAGTAAAGACCGTCAGCTTACTCTTTTGGTGCCTTGCGGCGCGCTTCGGCAGCTTGCTGGGCCAACAGGAGAAGGGCGCCGATCGTCACCTCATCCAATTTCGGAAGGAGGCGGATGAACTGCGCGGCTGGATCAGATCCTGCGTTCGCTTGAATAGTCTCACTGTTTCCGCTGCCGGCATGTTCCGTTTGCGGTTTTCCCATCGAAGCTTCGTCTTGATGGGCGAAAAAGGCTGCAGGCGTCAGGTCCAAGGCGTGGCAAAGCGCAGCCAGCCGGGAGGCTGGCACCCGATTTGATCCGTTCTCATATTTTTGAATCTGTTGAAACGACAAGCCGCACCGGCCCGCCAGCGCTTGTTGCGAAAGCCCACGCGCCTCACGCAAACGGCGGAGGCGCCGCCCAATCTCTCGGTCCAGATCAACCGGTGCCCGCCTGCGGCGTGCATCTTGGAAGGTGTCACGGGGCGCTTTCGCTGCGCACATAGCCCGCTCCCAAAACTTACCCTGACGACAGCTTATGCGATTGATTTTCCATTGTCACTACTTAAAATTGTTTTTCTGTTTCAGCGCGACCGGGAATCGTCGTTGAGTTTGGTGTAGATACAAATGGGGTGGGGTTGGGACGATGCTGGATCTTCGCGCGCTTTTGGGGGTGCTCTTTGCAGAGCACGCTGACGATCCTGAAATTGCGGCGCTGCTGACGATGATGCGGGATCCGGCATTCCGTCAACTTATTTCCACGGTCATGGCAGATCCGGACCGTGCAAGGTCATTGCTGGTCCATTCGTATACGATGTTTCGTGAAATAGAGCCTGCAAATGATCCGTAGAAGGATGGGCATTATGGCGAGGTGGCCTCGCGCGCAATCGCATCCAAGGTCTTCTCGATATTGTCGATGACATCTGGGCGTTGCAGCGCATACTCCCGCTCGAGATAATTGACCCCGGTAACTGCTAAAAAGACCTGGCCGCCGCGTTCATAGACCAAGGCCCGAAGCGGCAGCTCCGCACCCATCAACGGTTCATCATTGATCAGCGGTGTGCCCGCACGCGGATTTCCGAAAATGACCAACGTAGTCGGCGGCAACGACATCCCGACCTCAGCGGCCGCAGCGGCATGGTCGATAACCGTGAACACGCTCAAATCTCGGCGATCGAGTGTCTCCAACACAGCATTCAGCGTGCCAATGTGGCCAAGCTCGCTGCGATAAACCCTGAACCGATCTTGAACGAGACGGGTATCTTCAGCGGCGATTGTCACTTCCCCCGCAGACCCATCTCGCTCGGCGCAGCCAATGGCGAGCATGGCGACCATCAAACCAAGCAGCACGCGTCTCATGTATTGCTCCTCACCCACCTGTGATGGGGTCTCTCTCCTGCGCGATAAAGGCCGAACAGGCATCATTTCGCAAGGGCCAGCTTCAAGGGGCTCACACCGTGTTGAGAGCGGACTCCTCAATATCGTCGGCCTGGGCCAGAAGGCGAATTTCGTCGGCGCGTGCCATAGCGGACGCATATCCAATCTCTTCGAACGCCTCCCATTCATCGAAAGCGGCGGCGCTGGCGATACTAAGGTCTGGGGTCAGGCGTAAATCGGCGATGTCGACCTTGGCGCGGGCCTCTGCCAGCTGCGCCTGCACGATGTCGATGGTGGCGAAGACGGTCTCCAAGAACTGCGGCTCCGCGCGCGCTTTGGCTTTTGCGAGGGCGAGCCGACGGGCCAAATCCTGGCTTTGTGCCCGGAAAAACCCTTCGACTGGCGCCAAGAACCCCTCCGAATTGTAAGTCTCGCTTTCGACGGCCACGACGGCACGGGTCTCAGGGCGATTAAATCGCGTCAAGGCGAGCGTCACAGCGTTCAAATCCACGGCGATGACGCGGTCGGCGCCAAGGGCACGTGCGAGACTAACGGGCACCGGGTTAGACGCCGCGCCGTCGATAAACCAATGCTCGCGACCATGAAATTCAAACCGCGCCGATTGCATGATGATCGGGACGGCAGCAGAGGCGCGGCACGCTTCGAGCACCGATCCGCGCGAGAGCCACACTTCGCGGCCCGTCGCCAAATCCGTCGCCACAGCGCCCCATTTCTTCTCAAGAGTGCCAATCTCGCGATCGGCGTCCATGAAGGTTTTGTACGCCTTGTCAGGGTTGATGAAGCCGCCGCGGGCGAGGCCGAAGCCAAAGGTGCCCGCCGCGGTCAGCGGATCCAGCGATTTCGCCCATTCGGTGAAGCGATCCCAAATTCCCAACAGCCGCGCGGCGGAGACGAGGGCGCCCGCCGAGCAGCCTGCGTAAATATCAACCTCCACACCGATCTCGTCCAATGCCCGCATGATGCCCGCATGGGCCCATCCGCGCGCCGCGCCAGAGCCGAGGGCCAACCCGAGTTTTGGGCGCTGCGCCATTTGAGCAGATCCTTTCCTTCATGCGCTGGGACACTCGCTGTGAACGCCCAGTTAACCTTTTTCAGGCGGTTTGCGAGCCATGGGAGGCGCTTTCAGTTGCCATGTCGGCAGGGCCTTCCCGTTGCTTGCCGACTCTGTTCATTATGACGCGTTGTTGCGCTGTACGCGAAGAGGCTGTTTATGCCGTTCCTCGGTTTTGGGAAAAAATCTGACCAAGACGTCCCGACGGTTGACGTCTCTCGTGTGCTGAAGCGCCGAGACACTGATGATCGCGAAGCTGCCGCGACGGTGGCTGATGATACGCACCCTTCGGACAAGCAACCCGCGGATCTAGATCTCAACGCGCCGGACCCCTCTCAAGGATTTCTCCTTTCGATCCCGCCAGCCGATACGATCGAGGAGGCGACGGCGGAAGAACCAATTATGCCATCGTCACGGTCCGAGGGTTCAGCCCACGCCTTGCGCGATTTGCTGAAATCAACTTTCGACGACGCGCCGGGCCCTTCAGCAGAAGAAGCGGGTGCCGACGACGTGGTCGATGAGGCACCGACCGCAGCGCCGGTCATCGCACCAACGCCGACGGCAGCAATTGCGCCAGATGAGGCCGTTAAGGTGCCGTTGGTTGAGCGACTGACGCCGCTCGTCCTCTGGACGTCGTTCATTTTTGTCGTCGGTGCGCTGATCTATGGCGCCGTCATCGGCTCGGTCAGCCCGACCGTCCTTGTCATTCTGGGAACGGGTGTGTTCCTTTTCGCCACCTTGCTGATGGTGGCCGGCTTCAGCCGTGGGTACTCGCCGCTGCTTTTCACCGGTATTTTATGGCGCAAAACGCGCGGGGCAGGCGATCGGGCAGCAACGCTCGCTGGCGGAGACATTCTGTCGGCGCTGGGGTTGGCGGAAACGATCCTGGATGCAGATCCTGATGCGCGTTTGGTGACCACGCGCGACGGCGTCGTCGTGTATGCGAACGATGCCTATATGAGCATCGCGCGTGAGGCGGGTGTTGTGGTCGCGACTGGTCTGCCGCCGCGGCCTGATCGTCTCTTTGGTCAGTCGCGCACGGAAAGCTCGAAAATGTTCCGGCTGGCGCGCGCTGTGCGCAGCGGCGTTGCCGCCGATGAAGTCATTACCCAGACCATGGGAGCCAAGGGGGCGGCCGCGGCGGTCGCCCCAAGGCGTCGCTTCGAAGTGGCCGTGCGGCCAATGCAAGACGGCGAAGGGCATATGGCGTGGCGGCTTCGCGAAGTGCCTATTGAGCTGGCGCGCGACACCTATCGCACCGCCTATCTCGACTATCCACGGCCTGTGCTGGCGCTCGAAAAATCCGGCGCCATTGTGTGGATGAACAAGACAGCTGCTGAATTGATTGGTGTTCGCCTCGGCGCAGCCGTTTCGCTGGAGGACTTTGTCCTTGGTGAGACGAAAGAGATTGTCGCCGGTCTTTGGGAAGATAATCCTGAAGAAATCGAAGGGCGTGTGCGGGCGCGTGGACAAAGTTCGTCAGCCCCCGTCACGGTGATCTTCACGGCCTTTGGGCGCGGCGGGATTGGCGAGGGATTCGTCTGCGCCGAGATGTTGCCGAAAATGGGTGCATCCACTGATCAGGCGCCAAGTGATTTGGCCGCGGATGTGAGCGATGCGCCAATGGGCGTGGCGGTTGTCGAGGGCGATGTCGGCAGCGATGCCGTGCTGATCTCCGCAAACAGAATGTTCTCAGATGCCTTTGGCGCGGACCGCGACATGAAGCTCAGCGAGACGCTCCCGCAAGCCGCGCTCAGGGATATGGTGGCGGCATTGCGCGCCCGATCTGCCAGCCAACCCCTGACCCGCCCGGTTGAGGTGACGATCGGCGAGGGCGCCTCGGCGCATATCTACCGCATGTTCTGTCGCCCGATTAAACGTCGCCGCGGGGCGTATGGTCAGCGGCAAACGGTTCTTTATTCTGTGGACGTTTCTTATCAGAAGCGCATGGAAGAGGATTATGCCCACGACAAACGTCTCAAAGCGATCGGCAAGATTGCCGGGAGCGTGGCGCACGATTTCAACAACTTCCTACAGGCCATGACCGGGGCGACCGAATTGTTGATGCGGCGCCACCCAGCGGGCGATCCGAGCTATCCCGATCTCGTTTCCATCCGTGAAAACGCACAGCGTGCGCGGAACCTGACGTCGAACCTCCTCGCTTTTTCAAGAAAGCAGACGCTTCAGTCAGAAATCCTGTCGGTCACTGAATTGCTCGCTGATTTCACGCCGTTTGTGCAGCGCTATGTGACGGAGCGGGTAAAGGTCGAAGTGAACCACGGCCGGAATTTGCCGTGTGTGAAGGCCGACAAGTCTCAGCTCGAACTGGCGATCATGAATTTGGCGGTGAATGCGCGCGATGCCATGGACAAGGGAGGGGTGCTGACGATCAGCACGTCACGCGTTGACGCAGCAGATGTCGGGGCGTTCGGATATGAAGTGCTCGACGATGTGGATCACGTGCTGATTGAGGTCGCTGATAATGGCACAGGTGTGCCCGACGACATCGCCGATAAGATCTTTGAGCCCTTCTTTACGACCAAAGGTGAGGGGAAAGGAACGGGGCTTGGCCTTTCCACCGTGCACGGTATTATTGGCCAGCTCGGCGGTCGAATCTTCCTGAAAAACCGGCCCGGTGAAGGGGCAACCTTCCGCATCTTCCTACCCGCTGTGTCGCCTGCGGAAATGGCGGAGGCGAAATCGGTGGCGAAGCCAGAGGTCAAAGCCAACGCCTCTGTTGATGACCTGACAGGCAAAGGCCGTATCCTGATCGTCGAAGATGAGGACAGTGTTCGCGGGATCGTCGTCCGGGCCTTAGCAATGTGCGGCTATGAGATCACGGAGGCTTCCGATGGCGATGAGGCACTCGACATTATCGAGGAAGCCGAAACCCCATTCGACGTCGTGCTCTCCGACATCATGATGCCAGAAATGGACGGGCCCACGCTTATTGCTGAAGCTGGGGAAAAACTACGGGGCGCAAAGGTCATCTTCATGTCGGGCTACGCGGAGACTGCGATGCGCGACAAGCTCGATACCATCCAAGGCTCGCGCTATTTGCAAAAGCCCTTTACCCTGAAGAAAGTTGCCGCGACCGTGAAAGAGGCGATGAGTGATTAGAGATCGCTCATTCGTCTTTCAACCGTGTATTGAAGAACTCAACGGCTTTCGTTGTGTAGTGGATGCGATTTTTGCGCTGACGGAAGCCGTGTTTCTCACCTGGATATGTCATCAACTCGAAATCGGTCCCAGCTGTTTGAAGCGCGGCCATGAGATCGATTGAATTTTGGAAGATGACATTGTCATCGGCCATGCCGTGGATCAGCAGGAGGGCATCGTCTTTGATGCCCCTCGCATAGGTCAGGACCGACGCCGCGTCATACGCAGCTGATCCCTCGCGAGGGTCGCCCATATAGCGCTCGGTATACGCCGTATCATATGTGCGCCAGTCGGTGACGGGGGCGCCGGCAACGCCGGCCGCGTAAAGGTCCGGCTGCTGCCCGAGCATCATCAAAGTCATATAACCGCCATAGGACCACCCCTGAACGCCGATCCTGTCCCCATCGACGCCTGGTTGGCTGGCCAGCCATTTTGTGCCGAGCGCTTGGTCGGTGACCTCCGGCTGACCCATTTGCTGATAGATGACGTCCTCAAAGGCTTTTCCGCGGTTCCACGCGCCGCGATTGTCCAATTGGAAAACGACATAACCCTGGTCAGCGAGATATTGCGGGTACAGACTGCGCCATCGGTTCGCGACTTGTTGCACGTGCGGACCGCCATAGACGAGCTGGATTGCAGGCGCTGGTGAGGCGGTATCCGGGGTGTGTCCTTCAGGCCAGAGGACACGATAGTCGAGTTCTTGCCCGTCTTCTGCCGTCAGCGTGCCATAGGTCCAAGCCAAATGGCTGTCCTTGTAAGGTGTATAGGGATGGGTGTCGTCAAGTTGGTTCTCGACAAGCCAAAACGAAAAGCCGTCCTCCACGGTCTCGAGGCTGACTTGCGGCGGCTGCACATCTGACGAATATCGATGTAAAAACCGCGCGCATTTTCCGTCAAATCCCGCGCTATGCCAGCCGGGCGTTTCAGTCAGCTGGTTGATCTCACCGGTTTCTGTGTTGAGCTTGAAAACATGTTGTTCGAGAGCGGAGGTCCGCCATCCGGCAAAATAAATCGTGTTCGTCGCGATGTTGACGCATTCCACCTGCGATACGGGCCAGTCGCCTTCAGTCAACTGACGGATGAGGCGACCATCTGCAGCATAAAGGTAAAGATGATTAAAGCCGCTGCGTTCTGACTCCCATAAAAAGTGGCCATCCGGAAGGGGGCGAAGCCCGCCGCGAAGATTCACCCACGTCTCACTCGTTTCGGTCAGGATAATGCGGCTTTGTCCCGTCTCTGGATTGACGGCGAGGACGTCGAGCGTCTGTTGGTCCCGGGAAAGGCGAAGGACGTAAAGGGTGGATCCGTTACGCGCCCAAACCGCGTCGGCCAAATAGATATTGGCATCACTGCCCAGCTCGGCCCAAATCGTTCGTCCCCCGCGCGGCGTGGTGATGCCAAGCCGAATGCGCACATTGTCCGTGCCGGCAAAGGGATAACGCTGCCGGATTGTCTTTGTGCCATCGGCAGAAAAATCGAGCCGTTCGGCAATTGCGACGGGGCTCTCGTCAATTTGTGTGTGGGCGATATATTCTTCGTCTGGTGACCACCAATAACCCGTATCGCGATCGAGCTCTTCTTGCGCCACGAATTCAGCGACGGCGTTCCGTATGGAGCCATCGGCGCCATTGGTGACTTGCCGTTCTCGGTCGCTGCCAATATCGTAGACGATCAGCTCATCATCACGCACATAGGAAAGGAACTGGCCGCGCGGTGAAATTTTCGCGTCGGTCTCGAATGCGTCCGTCTCAGTGACGTTCTTCGCCTGTTGATCCGCCAACGTATACAGATAGACGTCGCCACCGATTGGGAAGAGAAGCTGTTTGCCTTGGCGATCCCACGCATAGTCGATGATGCCGGTGTCGTAGATCCGCTGGCGCTCACGGCGGTTCTTTTCCTCCTCGGACAGTTCGGTATCTGCGCCGGTGACGTCGTCTGCGCGGACAAGGACGTTGGCCTCGCCGCTCTCAACATCATACGCCCAAAGATCAAGCTTCGACGCCTCGGTTTCACTGCCGCGTAAAAGGGTGACGAGCCGGCCATCAGGCGAGAACGTTGCGCGTCTAAGCGACGGCCCCGATAGGCTGTCGGCCTGATAGAGTGCTTCGATCGTTAGATCTTCGGCAGCAGCGGCTGCCAACAGAGAGAGGGCGGCACTTGTGACGCGCAGTATATTCCGCATAGACGCCTTCCGTAAGAAATTTAGGCTGGCGTGGTGACCTGCATGCTCAGCCATTCGGCGAGGAGTGCTGGCTTTTCGCGGCCCTCGGCTTCAACTGTCACCGTATAGGTGAACAGGTACCGGCCGTTCCCTTTGGATTGGAAATCCTTGAGGACAAACCGTGCGCGTACGCGGCTGTCTACCGTCACGGGATCAAGGAAACGCACCTTGTCAAAGCCGTAATTGATCCCCATGGCGAGATTTTCGAGACGCATATTCAAGCTCGCCGCCATTTTGGAGAGGAGCGACAGGCTCAAAAATCCGTGGGCAATCGTTTTGCCAAAAGGCGTTTTCGCCGCGCGCTCAGGATCCACGTGAATGAACTGATGATCTTCGGTGACCTCTGCAAACTGATCGATCCGATCTTGGTCAATCGTGATCCAGTCCGAAACGCCAACTTCCTGGCCGATTTTGGCCTCGATATCTTGAACGCTATAGCCTGCCATCGTTTTTCGTTTCCCTACAGATAAACCAATTTCGCGTTGGAGCGCCTTTTAGTCCTTGTTCTTCAGCGCCGCGAGAACCGCGAACGGCGAATCAGGATCAGGCTCTTTGTCTTTTTTGCGCGGCGGGCCCGATGAATAGGTCTTTGGCCCCTTTTGATGGGGCGGCTTGCCGCCCTTGCCGCGTTTGGGCGGTGGACCATCGCTGCGCCGCGGCCCTTTGCCCTGTGGCTTGGCTGATTTTTGCCCGGCACCTTCGGCTTTGGGTTGTCCTTTGCGCGGATGGTTTTCGCGCTTGGCTCGCGGCGGTGCCCACCGCCAGACGGTGACCTCGACGGTCTCCATTTCGACAGGTTCAGCGTCGGTCGTCTGTTCGTCTGTAGACGCCGTCTCCTGAGGTGGTTCCGCTGAGGCGGGATCAGCAGCGGCGTTTTCCGGTGCCAGAGCGTCGCCCCCGGCCGCTGTTTCGTCTGGCGCTGGCTCAGCAGTTGGGGCTTCAGCGGGGTCGGCGGAGGTTTCTGCGTCTGTGGCAGGCGCCTCAGCCGTCTCGGTCGGTTCAGCCACGCCTTCGTCAACAGCGGGCGTGCCCTCAGCGTCATCTTCCGTGCGCGGTTTCAGGGCGAGGCGCGCCTTCGGCACGTCCTTCGTGATGGTCGCCTTCTTGAACCCGAGGCTTTGCAGAATGCTTTCGAATTCTTCGCCCGAACAGCCGACCAGGCTCATCATCCGGCTATTGGCTTCAAAACCTTCCTTGCCGCCGGCTTCGCGTGCAGTGCGTACTTCACCCGCCAACCGCTCCAGCATATCGATCCGCACGGCACGGGCACCCGAGGGACGATAGCCGCTGGCGAAATAGAACGCGGCCGGAATATCTTTGTCGTTCGGTGTGCTCGTCGCCCCGGCGGGGGGGACCTGGTATTGGTCCGGATCCTTGCCGTCCCACAATGCCCAGAGCAGCGCGAGGAACTGCGCCGGCGCCGGTTTCAACAATGCCGGCATATGGATCGTGTACTCACCAAAGCGAACGCCCAGCTTGCGGAGCTTGCCGCGCTCGGTTTGATCGAGGGCTTTCACCTCTTCAGAAATTTGGTTGCGCGACAGGGCACCAAAATTCTCAATCAGGCGAAAGGCGACGCCGCGTGCACCTGGGCCGAGCGCTTCGGGATCGTCGGAAACAGCGTTCACCGCTTTTTGCAGGGACACGAGTGGCCCCGCCAACCCTTCCACGCGGTCGGCGATGAACTCGCGCACGCGCTCTTCGATCTGCGGCAGGGCGTGGGCGGGGAGATGGTCGATGGCGACCAGCTTAAAATCAGGCCGCAGGGGCTGTGGCCCCTTTTGGAGTTGCGCGACGATCGACTGCCGCCACCAGATCGTGCCGGCATCGCGCAGCGAGAACTCATGGAACTGCGCCGCCGCCAACGCCGCAGCACGCGCGGCCAGTTCTGGCTTCAGCGCCTTGAGCGCCGCAAAGCGCACTGCTTTGGCGTGCGGGCCTTTCGCCCGCGGTTCGAGGATAAATT
>CAYFHK010000055.1:0-16851 GCA_964342585.1 uncultured Caulobacterales bacterium
CAGCGGTGATGCTGACGCAGACCGGCATCGCGATCCAAATTCCTAAAACGCCAAACTGCGCTTCCAATGCGATGCCGACCGCAGCGCAAAAAAGAGAGAGCAGCGCATAGAGCCCCGCGATCGCTTGATGCGAATAGGTATGGTCACGGAGCTTTTGGTAGTGATGCTCGCAATGTGATTCGAAAAGCGATTTGCCTTCGCGCCATCGACGCAACAGGGTGAGCCCCGTGTCGAGCAGATAGGGTGTGAAGCTGAGGGCGAATAAATAGAAATGGGCCGGATCCTGTGCGCCCGCCGCCAGGGCCAGACCAGACAACCCCATGCCGATGGCGAGGCTGCCAGCGTCGCCCAAAAAGATCCGGCCAAAGAGAATATTCCGCGCCCCAAACCCCAGCAGCGCGCCCGCCGCGATGACGATCAAGCCGCCCGCCCCGGTCAGCGCATCGCCCAAAAGGTAAAGCCCTACGCCGAGACCGATAATGCCGTGGCTGCTGGCCATGCCATTGAGGCCATCCATGAAGTTAAACGCGTTTGTGAAAGCAAGGACGAAAAAGATCGACACGGCGAAGGCCAGCATGCCGGGCAATTCGACCCAGCCGAGCCCCGGGACTGGAAGATCTCGGATTGCGCCCTCACCAAGTACCATCATGACGCTGAGCACAAGCAAGACCAGCAATTTCGGCAATGCCGGCAAGGTCACCCGGTCGTCAATCAGCCCGAGAATGCCTCCGCAAAGCGCAATGACGAAGAAAATAGGTGTGGTACTGAGCAAGCCAATCATGTTCGCCATAATCGCGGCGACCGAGCCGATACACAGAATGATCAATCCCCCGGCGCGCGAGGCGCGGCCCCGATGGTTGGACCGCATCGTCACCTGATCACTCAAGAAACTGCGCTTCGCCGCCCACGCCGTGGCCATATAGGCGATCACCGCGGTGAGAATGACCAGCAGTATCAGGGGGTGAAGCATCAGCATCGGCATCAAAACGCCTCCGATGCCCTTAACGGCCCCGATGCCGGGCGCCCGGCGACGGCCCAAAGTCCGTTGGCGGAAAAGCGTCTGGCGGCGGCTTGCGCCGCATTCTCGTGGGCGAAGACGCCAAAAACCGTTGCACCGCTGCCCGACATGCGTGCGGCAAGGCAGCCGGGCGTGCCGGCCATTCGCGCCTGCAATTCAGCAATCCGCGGCGCCATGTCGATGGCGGGCGGCGCAAGGTCGTTCCGTGTGCCGCGGATATAGTCGGCGACTGAAGTGATCGTCGGGAGGGTCGTCGCGTCTGGCAGCGCGAATGGCGAGGGCGCAGGTGCTGCGTCGAAGCGCTTGAAGACCGGCCCCGTCGGCACCGCCACCCCCGGATTGGCAATACAGAGCGACAAGGGCGGCAATTTCGGCCCCACCGCCACCCGCTCCCCAATCCCCTGGGCCCTGAACGTTTGGCCACGCCACGCAAGCTGTGCCGTACAGACGGGCCCATCGGCGCCGAGGCGGCGCGCGAGCCGAACCAGCTGATGGCTTTCTAAGGGGCGCTTCGCCAAGGCGTTGAGCGCCACCAGAGCCGTCGCGCCGTTTGAGGTGCCCCCGCCAATACCCGAGGCTGGCGGCACGCGTTTGTCGAGAGCGATGTCTGCAGGCGGAACGTCGGTTGCTGCGTCGATTAACCGGGCCGCGATCATCACAAGATTGTTCTTGGGCGCCGTGTCCCGCAATTCCGCGGCATAGGGACCGGTGATGGTAAGTGTCGTTTCGCCTTCGGCTTTCGGGGTTATCGTCAACCGATCGCCGGCATCCAGAAAGACGCAAAGCGTGTCGACCGGGTGATAGCCATCAGGCTGAAGCGCGCCGACATGGAGCGCGAAATTGATCTTCGCAAAGGAAGGCCACATGTGGCTCTTCCCTTGGTCGTGGCCGCTCTCACTCACCGCACCGGATCCGCTGTCCGCGCCACGAGTGTGCCCGGTGCGGGCTGTTCAGTTCCGGCCAGCTTGGCCTCAACGCGGGCTCGCACCTCATCGTCGACGAAGTCAAAGGTGAGCACACGGCGCCATTCGTAACGCGCTTCTGTTTTTCGGCCCAGCTGCCAATAGGCATCGCCCAAATGATCTGTGATCACATCATCGGAAGGCTCTAGAGAGACCGCGCGCTCGAGATATTCGACAGCCTTTTCATAATTGCCCAGCTGGTAATGGGCCCAGCCGAGGCTGTCGGTGATCGCGCCAGAGCTTGGGCGCTCTGCCAGCGCGCGTTCGATCATGTCGAAGGCTTCATCGAGATTTTCGCCGCGCTCGACGTAGGAATAGCCCAGATAATTGAGCACCAGCGGCTCATTGGGCGCCAGCTCCAACGCGCCACGGAGATCCTGTTCAGCAAGCTCCCACGCGTCAGCATCCGCTCTAATCGCACCGCGCACGAAGTAATAGCGCCAAAGATTTTCGCCGCGCGTTTCGTCCGATGACAAGATATTGGCGATATTGATGGCGCGTGATGCCGCCTCGATGGCTTCATCGTGGCGCTTTTGCTCGGCAAGCAATTCCGCGAGCGTTGCCTCAACATCCGGCGCCAAATGATCTTGGCGCAGATAATTCTGGATCATTTTGATCGCTTGATCGATCGACCCCATCTGCACGAACGCTTCGGCGCGGTCGATGGCAGCGTAATTATAGAGCCAAGACCGCGGGGTCACATTCGCATTTGCCCGCGCGGCGACCTCATACCGGTCGTAATAGGTTGCCACCGCCCCCACGAGGTAATGCCCAGCGTCCAATTCAGGATCGATGGAGATCGCCAGCTGGGCGAGGTTCAACGGGATTTGTAGATTGAGCGTGAGATGATCGAAGCCCGCGCGGGCCGCTGCCGCTTGACGGGCGACCGCTTGTTCGTAGGCGGACCATGCAAAGTTCAGGAAGACGATGGCAGCACCCTGTTGTGGGGTGTCGACCAGACGCAGTTGCGCGCTGTTGGCCACCTTCAAAAACGCTTTTGATTCGCCTTCCAAAGGTTCGCCCAGCCGCGCCAGGCCCATCCGGCCAACGCGTCGCAAGAAGCCGCGATCCTCAGAAAGCTTCCGATAGAGGTCGAGCGCCGCATCGCGATCTCCCTCGCGTTCTTGAAAACCGGCAAACGCGATGACGGCCATATCCCGCGCCGTCCCGGCGAGCGCTTCGCCATAGGCGCGCTCTGCGAATAATTTGTCCCCGCCCAGATCACTCATCAGGCCAACATGCAGCGCGGCGAACCCGGCGAACACATCGTCGGGCACGTCGAGCACCGCATCGGCGGCCGGCCCCTCACCCTCGGCCACGTAAATCGCCCAGCCCTTGAGAAGATGCGCGATGGACTCACCGAGCGATGTCTGCATTTGCGCTTCAAGTCGTGTGGCGGCAGCGGCAAAGTCGTTATTGGCAATATCGGCGGCCACCAGCGTGAGCTGGGGCAAATCCGCGTCCATGAAGTTGGGCGATTCAATCTCGGCATGGGTGACCGTCTGCGTCGGTGTTTCCACCAAGCTTGTGGCGAAGGTGGTGGCGGCAGAAAGATCGCCTGCTGCCAAAGCGTAGCGGAACGCGCTGGCGTCGACCGTTTTCGACGGCGCGGCCCCGGCGGCCCGACCGAAGGAATCGGCGGCCTTATCGAAGACATTCTGGCTCGCCGCGAATCGGCCCTGGAGATAGTCACCCGCAACCGTGTTGGGATCGGCTGATCCGTTGACGGAACGCGGCGTGGCTGCGCAAGCGGAGAGCGCCATGGCGAGAAGCGCGATGGCGGCACGGCGGGGAAAATGGGGCAAGGGCAGCTCTCGCAAAGGGGTTGGCGTAAAATACCGTTTGAGTTTCACCATTGCGCCCCGTCGGTGGCAAGCGTGCACATCGTTTTTACGACGCGCCCTCGCCGTCCATCTTACTCCGCGGCGGCGCGACGGCCACCGGGCGTTTGCGAGAAATACAGATCGATCCCGTCAGCCACCGCCGCCATGGCACGATTGCGCCAACGGACGGAACTCAAATTGGCCTCATCATCCGCATTTGAGAGGAAAGCCAGCTCGAACAAAACCGCCGGAACGTCGGGAGAGAGCAAGACTTTGAGCCCCGCCTTGCGGTGGGTGTTGTTCACCATGGGGATAACGCCCTTGAGCTCCGCGATAAGCGCCGTGGCAAGGCGGGCCGACTGGTTCTTCGTGTCGGTGTTGGCGAGGTCGAAAAGGATGGTGCCGATATCGCCATCGGCTTCGGTCATATCGACATCGAAGACGCGGAAATCGCCATGCTCCGTCAGCTCCTGCGCCATCTGCGAAGATCGGGTTTCAGACAGCGTATAGACTGATGCCCCTCGCGCGTGCGGCACCGGATTGGCGTCCGCGTGGAGGGACAAGAAGAGGTCCGCCTGCTGGTTCCGCGCGAACTCGATGCGCTCCTCAAGCTCCACGAAGCTATCGTCCTCTCGAGTAAGGCGGACATCATAGCCGCGCTCGCGAAGGATGTCGGCGAGAACGACAGCGGCGGAGAGGGTGATCGTTTTTTCCTTGAGCCCTGAGCTGCCGATAGCACCGGGGTCGAAGCCGCCATGTCCTGGATCGATGACAATGACGGTGCTTCCTGGCTCTCTTTGCGCGGGCTGCTCCGCCGCGTGCTCTGTTACCGGCTTGAGGCTCGGGGGTGGCGCGGTCGGGCCGGTGACCGTTGGCAGCTCGGCGACGACGACAGGAGTGTCTTCGACAGTCGGCGTTTCTTCGGGCGCCTCAGAGGCAGGCTCGCCCGCAATGACTTGCGGGATGGCCTCCGCGGCGGCCTCGGCGAACACCCCGCCCCTCACGGCGCCCAAATCGACCACGAGCCGGTAGTGAGGTACCTTGGCAGAAGGGTCGATCACAAAGGTGCGGACCGGCAAGGCAGGCGTATTCAGCGTCAGGCGAACGGCGCTTGTCTCGGCAGCTACCGAAGCGATGGCGCCGCGAGCCGTGCCAAGATCCAGGTTCGTTGCAAAAGCCGCATCATCGACGGTGAGCAGCAAGCTGCGCTCCGCCCCATCGATCGGCAGCACGTCATATTTAGGGGCGTTATCGATATCGAGCACAATGCGCGTTTGCCCAGACGCATCGACGCCCATCCGCACCGCTTTGATCAGCGGCGGGACCGCGCGATCATCAGCCAGGGCGAGCACGCCGCAAAGACTAAGGATCACGACTGACCAGAGCGTCAGCACCCGTTTCATGATTCGTTTGGTATCCCTGGCTTTTGCAATCGGTGCGCGCATCATGGGCTTATGGCGCAATTTGCCCCCACCACACCACCCATGCGCTAGAGGAGTGAACTTAACGACCATTTAAGCCTAATGACGGTAATCGACACGTTACAGATTATCGAATGCTGATGTGGCCTGCTTGTCACGTTCACGAAGTTCCGGCACAACATAATCTAGGTCATTAAGGCACGCTTGTGCTGGCCAAAAGGTTTCCGAGGCGCGGGAGATCAATCACAGATCGCGTTGCCGAAGGATTTCCGAGCGGGCGCTTCCCCGCTCGGCTCGTGGGCCACTCCCGCGAGAGACAGGAGCGAGTATGTGGGGTCAACGGCGCCCGATCGGGCTGGCCAGGCACCACGACATTTTCATCCGCGCGGCACCGGCAGTCGATGCCGCCGCGCATCAGGACCGACGCCATGACATCCGTCAGTATGATGGACATCCTCGACCCCGTTTGCAGTGCGCCAAGGCGACCTGAACGGCGTGACGACGGCTGTCTGGCCTTTGAATGGAGCGGCCGGCCTAGCCCGCGCCGCGGAGCCCTATTTCATGACAAAAAAGATGCTCGTCGACGCGCGTCACCCGGAAGAGACCCGGGTTGCCGTGCTTTCCGGAGGCAAAGTCGAGGACTTTGATTTCGAATCGCTCGCGCGCAAACCGTTGCGCGGCAACATATATCTCGCAAGGGTCACACGGGTCGAACCGTCGTTACAGGCCGCATTTGTAGAATATGGCGGCAATCGCCACGGCTTTTTGGCCTTCAGCGAGATCCACCCGGACTATTACCACATCCCCGTGGCGGACCGTGACGTGCTGCGCGCTGCCGAAGCGCTCGAGGCTGAGCTGGCGGCGAAACTTGCCGCCTATGACAAGACGCGCCTGGACGACGATCTCGATGACGATGACAGCGATGATGAGGGCGGCGCGAGCGAGGCCACCTCTCGCGACGACGACGACGAGGATGATGACACGGCGGAAAAAGCAGCCGCCGATGAGAGCGACAGCTCTGATGACGCCGATGAGAAGCCGCGTGGCCGTCGGCGCCGCCGTCGCCGCGGTGGCAAGTCCGCCGCCAAAGCGGACAATGATGCGAAGTCAAACGGCGATGACGACACCGCAGCATCTGCATCTGAAACGAGCGACAGCGATTCGTCAGAGGACGCTCCGGCTCCAGCAGAAGCGGCAGCCGATTATGCGGGTGAGCAGACCGCCGAGGCCCCTGACTGGCACGGCGTCGATGACAAAGCGCTTGCCCCTGACACAGCGGAGAAGCCGGCAGAGGATGATACCGGCGATGCGGGCAGCGACGATGATGATGATGGTGGCACCCCGCCCCGCTCCATGGCGCTCGAGGATCCAGGTGATCCCAAGCTCGTTCAGGATTTGAACGACGAAGCGGATAACACCCAGAGCGCCGAAGACGCCACCGATGATGGCCGCGAAGCGCTTGCTGCGATCGATACCGAGGAGACGCCGAGCGACGTCGCTCAAGAGTCAGAAGACGACGCCGAGTCCACAGCGAAGTCCACGCCTGATGAAGAGAACGACGATGTCGACGCGGATGACGACGACGATGGTGAGGAGACCGCCGACGAGTCGGAAGCCAGAGAAATCGCCGAGCTCGAAAAACGGTATGAGGAAGCGCGCCGCGCCCGTGACAAGCTGCTGCGCAACTATCGCATTCAAGAAGTCATCAAGCGGCGCCAGATCATGCTGGTCCAGGTCGTCAAAGAAGAGCGCGGCAATAAAGGCGCTGCGCTGACGACCTTCTTGTCGCTTGCCGGTCGTTATGGCGTTTTGATGCCCAACAATGCGCGCGGCGGTGGCGTTTCGCGCAAGATCACCAACTCCGCTGACCGCAAGCGCCTGCGCAATGCGATGTCCGAGCTGGAGGTGCCCAAAGGGCAAAGCCTGATCATCCGCACGGCAGGCGCCAAGCGCACAAAGGCTGAGATCAAACGCGACTATGATTATCTTGCGCGGCTTTGGGATTCGATCCGTGAGCTGACGATGAAATCGGTCGCACCGGCCCTCATCTATGAAGAGGCAAGCCTCATCAAACGGGCGATCCGCGATCTCTATGACAAGGATACGGGCGAGATCCTGGTGGAGGGCGAGGAAGGCTATCGTGAAGCGAAAGACTTCATGAAAATGCTGATGCCCAGCCACGCGAAGAACGTGCAGCCCTATCGCGAGGCCATTCCGCTCTTCATGAAATATGACGTCGAGCGTCAGCTCGATGAGATGTATCGCCCCGTCGTGACGCTGAAATCTGGCGGCTACCTCGTCATTCAGCAGACCGAGGCGCTGATCTCGATCGACGTGAACTCCGGCAAGTCGACTAAAGAGCGCAATGTCGAGGCCACGGCGCTGAAAACGAACTCCGAAGCGGCTGTTGAGGTTGCGCGGCAGTGCCGCCTGCGCGACCTGGCCGGTCTGTTGGTGATCGACTTCATCGACATGGAAGAGAACCGGAACAACCGCGCGGTTGAGAAGAAGTTCAAGGATGCGCTGAAAACGGATCGGGCGCGCATTCAGGTTGGGTCGATCTCCAATTTTGGCCTGCTCGAGATGTCGCGACAGCGGCGCCGCTCCGGCATTGTCGATGGCACCACCCGCGCCTGCCCCACTTGTGAGGGCGCCGGCGCCGTGCGGTCCGTCGAAATGGCGGCATTGCGCGTGCTGCGGTCGATCGAAGAATCGGCGGTCAAAGACCGTGCAGGGACGATCATCGCGCACACGGCGCCAGATGTGGCGCTCTATGTACTCAACCAAAAGCGCAGCTGGATCAATCGGATGGAGTCCTCTTACGGGGTGTTCGTCGAAATCCAGAGCGATACGGATAAATCAGGGGACCAGTTCGACCTCGAAAAGCATGGTCGCGCGCCGGAGATGGATACGCTGCGCCAAGGGGCGCTGATCGAAACCGCCGAGCCCGTCGATACCGATGACGACGTGCCCAGCGTCGCCGACAATGACGACAATGAGGCCAGCAGCGATACCGACGATGCCGCCAGCGAGGAGAAACCGCGCAAGCGGCGGCGGCGGCGGCGCGGTAAGTCTTCAGATGACGCAGACGGCACAGATGCGCGTGCGGCTGACAGTGATGACGACGACTCGTCGAAGGACGACAGCGACGACAGTGACAGTGATGAGGAAACGCGGTCCGCATCGAACGACGACAATGAGAACGGCGGCGATGGCAAGAAACGTCGGCGGCGCGGTCGGCGCGGCGGTCGCCGGAACCGCAAGCGCGATCAGCAAGACGAGGCGCAAGCGCAGAACGGCGAGGACGACGGCGATCAGGATCGCGACACCTCCAACGCCGATGATGCCGAGCCAGCACCCGCAGTAGCAGCGCAAAGCACATCAGAAGCGCAGGCCGAGAGCGAAACGACGGCAGTTGAAAACGCGCCGGCTCAAGCGAAGCACGAAGAAGCTGCGGCCCAAGAGGTCGAAGCCGATGTGACACCGGTGAGCGCCGAGGATGATGTGAAGAGCATCGAACCGGCTGCCGCGATGACCCCAGCTGATGTGAAGCCTGCTCCCGCGGCAAATGAGAGCGGCGATAATGAGAGCGGCGATGACGAGCCATCGACCGCATCGACCTCCTCTGCACGTGAGCGTGCTATCCCTGAGGATACGCCAAGCGACGACAACAAGCCAAAACGCGGCGGCTGGTGGCAACGCGCCTTTGCGCGCGATTGATTGGGGCCTTACAAGCTCTTCACCGCGGCCACTCTCCCCTTGGCGGGTGGCCCGGGCTAGGGTCGTTGCGCTAAGGGCAACCGGCCCGATGAAAAAGGCTTGTGGATGACGCGTTTTGCGAAGGGGCTCGCCCCGGTTTTTGGTTTAATCGTTGCGCTCTGGTCTGCCATGGCGACCGGCGCCAGCGCGCAAACTTTGCTGCGCGATGCCGAGATTGAAGCCTATCTGCGCGACTATACGAACCCGTTGCTCGAGGCGGCGAATATCAGCCCGAGTTCGGTCGATCTGTATTTGGTGGGCGACCCCAGCCTCAACGCTTTCGTCGGCGGCGGGCTCAACATGTTTGTCCACACTGGACTGATCACCGCGGCGGATAACCCCAATCAAATCCAAGGCGTCCTCGCCCACGAGACTGGCCACCTTTCCGGCGGTCACCAGCAACGCGGCGCGGAAGCCTTCTCAAAGGCGTTGGGGCGTCCCGCGATTTTGAGCCTTGTGCTCGGCGCCGCCGCGATTGCCGCGGGCGCGCCGCCAGAGGCGGGCATCGCGATCACCGGCCTTGGGCAAACGATCGGCATGGCCGAAGCGACGCGGTATAGCCGTGGTCAGGAAGCCGCCGCCGACCAAGCCGCTGTGTCCTTGCTCGAGGATGTTGGCGCCTCCGGCGAAGGCCTGGTCGAATTTTTCTACAAGCTCAGCAATTTGCAGCTCACGGCGGGACGTGAACCGATCCCCTACATGCAAACGCACCCCCTCCCGATCCAACGGGTGAGCATCCTCCGCGAACAAGTTGCCGAAAAAGAGCATTATAACGATCGCGATAGCGAGGCCGAGATTTTCCGTCTCAAGATGATCCAGGCGAAAATCCATGGCTTCATGGAAGGCCCGCAAACGACGCTGCGCCGCTATCCACTCTCTGACCGCAGCGAGCCGGCTCTTTATGCACGCGCCGTCGCCTATTACCGCAGCTCCCTACTCGATAATGCCCTGCGGGACATCGACCGGCTGATTGAAGCAGAACCGAAGAACCCGTTTTTCTACGAACTCAAAGGCCAAATGCTGTTTGAGCACGGCAAAATTCTCGAGTCGGTCGAGCCACATCGGAACTCTGTCACCTACGGGCCTTCGCATGCGCTTCTGAAAATCAACCTTGCGCGCTCTCTCAACGCGCTGGGCAATGACACCGACACCGAAGAAGCCATCGAGCTGTTGAAGGTCGCGCTGCAAATGGAACCCGACAACGGCTTTGGCTGGTCTGAGCTGGCACGGGCCTATGCGTCTGTCGACGACACCCCGCGGGCCAATCTCGCGCAGGCGCAGGCCTTTTATGCCTGGGGCAATCCGGCAGAGGCGCATCGCTTCGCCACGCGCGCCAAGGACCAGTTGGAGCCGGGCACACCAGAACATCTACAGGCGCTTGATATTTTGGCCGCCTCAGAACAAGGCGCGCGGCAAGCGCGGCGATAATCACGAGGGAGCTGTCTCATGTCACCAATTAAAATTGGCCTTTTGGCTGCTGCCTCTGTGGCCGTGATCGGTGGGGTGGTGCTGGGCAATCTGTGGTCAACTGGCCCTGCCACCGCGCATGACCGGCTGAGCCGCGAAGATGTGGAAAAAATTGTCCGTGATTACATCATGGAAAACCCTGAGGTGATCCTGGAGTCGGTGGAGAAATACGCCGACGCGCAAGCGGAGATCCAAGCCGCCGAAGCCGAAGAGCGGCAAGCTGCCGCACTTGAAGAGGCGAAGGACTACCTCCCCACGCTGATGAGCGCGTCTGCGGGCTCTGCGATTGGCGCTGCGCCGGATGCTGCCGAGGTCCTCGTTGTTGAGTTCTTCGACTATAATTGCGGGTACTGCCGCCGGGCCACCGACTTCGTTTTCAACCTGACCGAAGAAAACGACGATATCCGCGTCGTCTTCCAAGACCTGCCGGTGGTCGATCGCGAAGCTTCGCCTGATGCAGCAATTGCTGCCCTCGCCTATTCTGACGAGGGGAACTACGCCGAGCTCCACCGCACCCTGATGAAGTCTGCCGGCCGCATCACCGCTGACCGGGTCGCGGAAATCGCAGCCGAAGAGGGCTTCGACCCCGAGATCGCAAGACAGGCGCTGGCTGACGAAAGCCGACGTGCCGCGATTGAAAGCAAAGTCGAGCTTTCAAGAGAAATTGGCGAAGCACTGCTCATCCAAGGCACGCCGGCTTTCCTCGTCACGTCACCCGATGGCAGCGTGATGGAAATGGTGCCTGGCTATGACGCAGAAAGCGTGCGTGCCGCCATTGAGGCCGCGCGCAAGGGCTAAATCAATCCGCCAAGCGGGCTGGAAGGATCAGCGTAGAGCTTTTTCGGCATGCGCCCGGCCAGATACGCCTCGCGTCCCGCAATCACGGCATGCTTCATGGCCCGCGCCATGCGGATGGGATCTTTCGCCTCGGCAATCGCCGTATTCATCAGCACACCATCACAACCAAGCTCCATGGCAATGGTGGCATCAGATGCCGTGCCGACCCCCGCATCGACGATCACCGGTACACTCGCCGCCTCGATGATCAAGCGGATGTTCACGGGGTTCTGGATGCCGAGGCCCGAGCCAATCGGCGCGCCGAGCGGCATGATCGCACACGCCCCAGCTTCTTCGAGGCGCTTGGCCATCACCGGATCGTCCGAGCAATAGACCATCACCTCAAAGCCCTCCGCCTTCAACATCTCGAGGGCGCGCAACGTCTCGATCATGTCGGGGAAAAGCGTCTTGGGATCTGATAGGACCTCGAGTTTCACAAGGTCCCATCCCCCGGCCTCGCGCGCGAGGCGGAGGGTGCGGACGGCATCCTCACCGGTGAAACACCCAGCCGTATTCGGCAAGAAAACATATTTCTCCGGCGAGACGTGATCGACCAACATGGGCTGGCTTTGGTCGGTCAAGTTCACGCGGCGGACTGCCACCGTCACCATCTCGGCGCCAGCCGCTTCGGCCGCCTGGGCGTTTTGCTCGTAAGAGGCGTATTTCCCGGTGCCGATAATCAGTCGGGATGAAAAAGTCCGCCCTGCGACGGTAAATGTGTCGGCCGTCATCAGCCGCCTCCCACAAATTGGACGATTTCGATTCGGTCACCCTCTTCCACGGGGGTCGTGGCAAAGGCCGAGCGCGGCACGATGGCCATGTTCCGCTCTACGGCAATTTTCGTCAGCGGTAGCGACAAGCATTCGAGCAACCCGCTCACCGTGTGGGCAGGCACATCCTTCGCTTCACCGTTGAGCGTGATGGAAATCGTTGAAACCTCAGACATATTCGGCAGGTATGCCCCAGCTAGGCGAGACGCAAGGCACATCGGACAACTCTGCGCGGGTAAAAGCGATCCTTTCGGAGCCGGTCCGGTCAACAGGCGTTGCTCCGCAGCACGCAACACGGTACAGCCGCTGGCGAATTGTTGTCTGGCGGGCCTCAGCGCCACTCCTTACTTTCGAAAAGTTGACCGCATGCCTCCTTCCAAAGACCTCGATAAAGACCTTCAAGCCATTCGCGCGCTGGCCGAAGTGCTCGACGACACCGGCCTCAGCGAGGTGGAAATCGAGCGCGAAGGCGTTCGCCTGCGTGTCTCGCGCGGTGGTGTAGCCGTGCAAATGGCGGCCCCGGCTCCTGGTGGCGCCGCGGCGCCTGCGCCCGGCGGGGCCCCGGCGAGCCCACCCGCCGAAGCGGCTGAAGATCTAAGCAAACATCCCGGCGCGGTGACCTCGCCCATGGTGGGCACGGCCTATCTGGCGCCCTCACCCGGCGCGGCACCGTTCGTTGCCGTGGGGACGAATGTGTCGGAAGGCCAGACGCTGATGATCGTTGAAGCCATGAAGACGATGAACGAGATCAAGTCGCCCAAATCAGGGTCGGTGAAAAAGATCCTTGCCCAAGATGCCGAGCCGATCGAATTCGGCGAAGTTTTGATGATCATCGAATAGTGTTTCAAAAAGTCCTCATCGCCAATCGGGGCGAGATCGCCCTGAGGGTGCACCGAGCTTGCCAAGAGCTCGGCATCCAGACCGTAGCCGTTCACTCAACGGCCGACGCCAACGCCATGCATGTGCGCCTTGCCGACGAAAGCGTCTGCATCGGGCCGCCTTCCGCAAAAGACAGCTATCTGAACATCGCTGCGATTATCGCTGCCGCCGAGATCACCGGCGCCGATGCGATCCATCCGGGCTATGGCTTTTTGTCGGAGAACGCACGGTTCGCTGAGATCGTTCAGGCCCACAACATCACCTTTATCGGTCCATCGCCGGAACATATTCGCGTGATGGGCGACAAAATTGCCGCCAAGGACACGATGGGCAAAGCGGGCATTCCGCTGGTCCCCGGCTCTGATGGCGGCGTGGCGAATATCGAAGAAGGCAAGAAAGTCGCGGCCGAAATTGGCTTCCCCGTTTTGGTTAAAGCGGCATCGGGCGGCGGCGGTCGCGGCATGAAATTGGCCCCCACGGCAGCCGACTTTGAAATGGCAATGTCGACGGCGCAGTCTGAAGCTAAAGCCGCCTTTGGCGACGACGCGGTTTATCTCGAGAAATACCTCACACTGCCGCGGCACATCGAAATTCAAATTGCCGCGGACAGCCATGGCAATGTGATCCAGCTGGGCGAACGTGATTGCTCCTTGCAGCGTCGCCACCAAAAAGTGCTCGAAGAAGCGCTTTCGCCGGCCCTGACGCCGGAACAGCGCGCCGAGATTGGTGAGATCACCCGCGCCGCTATTGAGAAGCTCGGCTATCTCGGTGTGGGGACGATTGAGTACCTCTACGAGAATGGCGAGTTCTATTTCATCGAGATGAACACGCGCCTTCAGGTGGAACACCCGATCACCGAACAAGTGACGGGCGTAGATTTGGTGCGTGAGCAGATCGCCATCGCGTCTGGCGCAACGCTATCGGTGAAGCAATCCGATATCCGCTTCGAAGGCCATGCAATTGAGTGCCGGATCAACGCAGAAGATCCGCGGACCTTCGCGCCCTCACCTGGCAAGATCATCGACTTCCACGCGCCGGGCGGCCCTGGTGTGCGGTTCGATTCGGCCGTTTACGCGGGCTATTCCATCCCGCCATTTTACGACTCAATGATCGGTAAGCTGATCGTCTATGGGGAGGATCGCCAGCACTGCATCGCGCGGCTGCGCCGAGCGCTTTCTGAGACGGTGCTGACGGGCGTGAAAACGACCATCCCCCTTTTCGAAGAGCTAACCGAGAATCCTGAGTTCCTCGCTGGCGATTATAATATTCACTGGCTTGAAAAATGGCTGGCCGGCGATGGCGAGGCCAGCTGAGACGGCGGCGTCTCGTCCTCGCATCACCCTGCCCACGTGGTTGACGCTCGGCCGGATCCTCCTCTGCGTCCCGATTGGCGTCATCATCGTCACCGGCCCTTCGTGGGTGGCGGCGCTTCTCATCGCGATTGCCGCCGGGACGGACTTTATCGACGGGGTGTTGGCGCGGCGCTTTGATGCGGTCAGCAAGCTCGGCGCCGCGCTCGATCCTGTGGCGGACAAACTGCTCAGCGTCACGGCCCTGCTCGCCTTTGTCGTCGCCGGGACGATCTCCGGCATTCATACGCTGGCGGTTTTTGCAATCTTCTTTCGAGAAACGTTGATCAGCGGGCTGCGCGAAACGGTTGAAACCGGCACCGTCCTTGCCGTCTCGCCGCTAGCCAAATGGAAGACCGCGGCTCAATTCCTCACGCTTCTCGCGCTGTGTGCCGGGGCATCTCCCTTGTCGATTGGCCTTTTATGGGCTGCCGCCGCCCTGACCCTTTGGACCGGCGTGGACTACCTTAATCGCTGGCTGACCACCGTGAGATGATCTCAGACATATCAGGGCGCGGACGTTCGAGCGGCTCTTCGCGTGCGGTGCCAAGATAGACGAAGCCGGCGATCCGCTCCGCATCGCTAAGGCAGAGCGCCGCGCCGACCGTCTCATCGTAGGCGTACCACTCGGTCAGCCATTGCGCCGCAAAACCTGCCGCCGATGCCGCCAAGAGCAGGTTTTGACACACCGCGCCGGCGCACAAAACCTGCTCCCATTCTGGGGTGCGGTGCGCACGATCGACCTTTGAGATCACCGCGATCATGACTGGTGCGCGCGAGGGTAGCCCGCGAATAATATCGGGATCCATATCGCCAACTTCGTCATCGCGATTCATCGCTGCCTTTTCGAGCACCTTACCGAAGGCGTCGCGCGCGCCCTCTTCAAGCACGAGGAAACGGAACGGGACCATCTTTCGATGATCCGGCACGCGGGCCGCCACACGCAGAAGCGTATCGACCTCTTCAGGGGTCGGGCCGGGGCCCGTCATGGTCTTCACCGGCGTTGACCGTCGCTGAGCGAGGAAGCGGAGGAAATCGTCAGATGGATGCGCAGCCGGGAGGGGCGCGCCGAATTCGGGTTCGGGCAAATCTTTCATATTTGAGAATGTAAGCGCTTGGACGGCCCGCGCCAACGCCGATCAGAAGTGCGTCACCAACCACTGCAACACGGCATGGC
Source organism: uncultured Caulobacterales bacterium (assembly GCA_964342585.1). Classification (GTDB taxonomy): domain Bacteria; phylum Pseudomonadota; class Alphaproteobacteria; order Caulobacterales; family Parvularculaceae; genus Parvularcula. Next base: position 15,463 of record CAYFHK010000055.1, read on the forward strand.
GCCGCTGCCCTTCAGCCCGCAGGCTTAGGCTTGCCGGCTCGTGACCGCCACGCAGACCTTCAAGCACCGACGCCGCCCCCTGCAACACGGCATACGGATCATCGCCCGATGTCTGATCAGCGGTGACAAGTTCGTCGGGCAATTCATCGATTAAGGCGGGCAAAACGTGCTCGGCACCGGGGCTACCCGCCCTGGCTACGAAGGTGACATCAAAATCGCGGGTCAGATCGCTCGCGCGATCGATGATGGCTTCACACAACTCATCGAGACGCGCTTTGATGATGGCGTCCTCTAGCCGCTTCGCTTGCGCCCGAAGAAGCTGATGCGCGGCAACGCTCTCACGCGCTTCGGCGGCACCCACATCGAGCGTTTTCATCAGATCACCGACCAGATGCCGAAATCCGATCGGGATGGTTGCCGCCCGCTGCAACCGATCCTCCGCCGCGACCAGAAGCAGGGTTTCCCCGTGACCGAAGACGAGCACGGCGCCGGTTTGCGTCTCACCGATAAACGCCGCTGCGCTCGGTACCTGGGGCGTGATGACGTCGGTCAGCGTGGCGCCGCCGCTCACGATGGCTTTTTCCAGCGCTGCAAGGGCGGATAAATTCGCGGTCAGGATGGGGACTTCGATCGACAAGGTGGCGCACCGATGCCCTGTCGGATCTTCCGTGGTCGGGACACCATCGATCAGATACCGCCCCGGCTGAGCATAAAGCGTGGCCTCGCGTTGCAGATCGGCGCAATCCGCCAACGCGGCATGGGCGTCCGACAGATGCGCATGCGTGATCGGCCCATCGATGGGAACATCGAGTTGTACGCAGCGTGTACGAACCAAGCGAGGTGGCAGGAGGAGCGTGACCGGACCACCGTCTGCGCCCAACTCGGCCAAAATTGCCGCGATGACGCCCTCTGCTGCGGGTCCCGGCAGGCCGTTATTCCCGATGCATCCTTCGGGCAAAGACGCCCGGCGTGCAGGATTCCCCAACACAAGCGCGCGGGTTTCGGTTTCAGCTAGCTCCAACAAAACGCTCATGGAACAGATCAACTCATTTGGGGCGCAGATAGGCCCATTGGGGGTCACGCAGGTCGATATAGTCGAGGGTGGAGGCAAGCTTGCCGGTGCCGGCGCCTAAGCCTTCAAGCCGGGCCAGCGCCTTGTCGACATCTTGTTCAGGCAGTTTCGCGGTGAAATCGTTGCGGAAGCGCAGATCGAACCGGCGCCCTTCGACCCCCACAACAGCGGCCGTGCGAGCATAAAGCGCGGGGTACGCTCGAAGCGCCGTCAATAGCAGTGCCGCTTCGGCAGGCTCGCTCACGCTGGTGACGACGGGCAGTTCGGTATGCTCCGTCGGCGTCACGCGGGCGAGACGGGGGCCATCCTCTGCCACC
>CAYFHK010000056.1:0-16238 GCA_964342585.1 uncultured Caulobacterales bacterium
CGCTGTGCTGATGGTTGCGGTGTCTTCGGAACCACCGCCGCACCCGGCAATCAAAATCAAAGCCGTGCCCGCCATAAGCGCACGTGTGAACGGCGTCATTCGCATTCAGATCTCCCTTTCGCCGGATCCCCGCTCCGACATCGTCTACTCAGCTTGGCAGACGGTTTGCCGCGCTCTGGCCTGGGGGGGAAGAGAAGAAAGCGGTTTGCCTATTGCGCGAGGGCACGCAGAAAGCTTTCCGTTTCCGTCTGTTGCCACGCCGCATCGCCTGTGATGCGGCCGACTTCGCCGTCACCGGGTCTATAAATCACAGCAACGGGTCGGCGTTCCCGTCGCCCGATGTAATCTTCGTAAGCGCCGCTGGTGTCGATTAAGTCAGCCACCTGCGATGAGGGCTGCAGGGGATAGGCGCCACGATCCAGATAAACGCGGGCAAAGCCGACGGTGCTGTCCGTCAACGAGGTGGCCATGGCCTCCAATCCCGCCGACGCCTCGGCGCAACCCTCGCATCGGGTGGGGAGAAACATCACGACATTCAACGTGCCGGGCAGCGTGGCCAGTCGTCTTTGCCGGTCGCCATCTTGCACGAGCATTGGCGGAATAGGGCGCGGCGGGAAAGCGGCCTCATAGCCAGGCACGGCGATCGGGTCAGCGGCACTCCGGGTGGCGGCGCCCATTGGCGGGGAGATGGCGGCGCTAATCAGCACAATGGCAGCGGTGATCGCGCCGACCCCCATCATTGCGCGGATGGCGAGGCCATTGGTCAACCAGTCTGTTGATTTCGATGTCGTCGGCTTGTCATTCATCGGGAAAACTCTGCGAAGGGGTGAAGGACTGATCTGTCGGACTTGACGGCTGACAGCGGGTTTCTCATGCGCAGTGACATGAAACTTATGCTCCTCATCATTGCGTGCCTCGCCTTCGGTCTTTCGTCTTGCGGACGGAAGGCGCCGCTCGATATCCCGCCGCCGCCCTCCGGCAACGTCACCATCAATTAAAACGGCGCCCTATGGACCATTTCTCTTACGTCGGCGAGACGCTTCACGCCGAAGATGTGCCACTGCCCACGATTGCGGCCGCCGTCGGATCTCCGTTCTACGTCTATGCCAGCGCCACGTTGAGGCGGCATTTCGACGTCTTTGCCGAGGGGATGGGCGACGCAGATGTCGTCGTCGCCTTTGCGGTGAAGGCGCTTTCCAATATCGCCGTGCTGCGCCTATTGGCGAGGAAAGGCGCGGGTGCCGACATCGTGTCTGGCGGCGAGCTCTATCGCGCGCTCAAAGCGGGCATTCCCGCAGAAAAAATTGTCTTCTCTGGCGTTGGCAAAACCGCGACGGAAATGGCGAGCGCCCTCGATGCGGGGATCGGACAGTTCAACGTCGAAGGGGAAGCAGAGCTTCATCTCCTTGCGAAGGTCGCGCGCGAGAAGGGGACGGAAGCACCGATCGCTCTCCGCGTGAACCCGGATGTCGATGCAAGCACTGACACGCGCATCTCGACGGGGCGGGCCACTGACAAATTCGGCGTGAATATCGAGCGGGCCAAAGCGCTCTTTGCGACAGCGCAAACGTTAGACGGCGTGCGGCCGCGCGGTGTCGCGATGCATATCGGCTCGCAGATTACACAACTCGGTCCGTTTGAAGAGGCGGCGCGGCGTGCAGCGGCATTGGTGATGGAACTGCGCGGGCAAGGGGTCGACATTCAAACCCTCGATCTGGGGGGTGGGCTTGGCATTCCGTATGCGGGCGAAACCGATCTCCCCCAGCCGCGCGATTATGTGGCGGCCCTCCGCCGGGTGAGCGATCCCCTTGGGGTGAAAGTGATTTTCGAACCCGGGCGGATGATCGCGGGCAATGCCGGACTGTTCGTGACGTCTGTGCTGTTCGAAAAGCCGCAAGGCCCAAAGACCTATCTGATTGTCGATGGGGCGATGAATGATCTCATCCGTCCTGCGCTTTATGGTGCCCGGCATCAGCTGGTGCAGGTGGATCGGCGGCAAGGTCCTGCGAAGACCTTCGATATTGCAGGCCCCGTTTGTGAGAGCACGGATGTGTTGTTGAGGGACGCCGAGCTGATTGAGCCAGTCGCGGGTGATCTCCTCGCCTTCCGAACCGCCGGTGCTTACGGCGCGGTGCAGGCAGGGCAATACAACACCCGCCCCCTTGTGCCTGAGGTCTTGGTGGACGGCGATAAGTTCGCGGTGATCAGACGGCGGCCCAGCTATGAGGAAATGTTGTCATTGGAGAGCATTCCGGACTGGCTATAGGGGGTCAAAACGTGGTGGCATCCCCCTTGCCTCTAGAGGGGATGGGAGCGGAGCCGCGTTGATGATCTTTGCCTTTTGCGTTGCGATCTTGCTGGCTGGCGTTTGCGCCGCCGCAGCGATGGTGCGCGGCGAAGAGCGGCGGCTGCGAGGCGCGCTTTTGGCGCCAAACCTTTCCGAAGCGCGCGAGATCTTAGGCAGAAAGTTTCCCGATGCCGGGGTCGTCGATCATTGGACGTCGGGACGCTATTTGATGCTGTCGCTTACGGGCGGCGGCGCGGCCATTTTCGCCTGCCCGCGGCAAGGCGCGGGGATCACGATGCACGTCTCGCCGCCTGGCGCGCTCATCCGGCGACACAAAAAAGGCGTGACGATCCCTGTGCGTGGCCTTGGTGGGCCTTTGCGGGTCTCCGCCTCGCAGCCAGACATTTTGGCGGCGTGGCTGGAGGCCGCCGTTGCGCCGCGGCCGGGTGGTGATTTGCTCAGCGCAAAGCCAAAAAGAAGGCGTCGCCGTCAACCGGTCACGGCAACAGCGACGCCGCACATTGTTCCAGCTTATTCCGCTTTCAGGAACTCAGCTTCGATCCGCAAATCGACCGCATCGCCCACATAAGGCGTGTAGAGGCCGAGATCCCATTCGCTGCGCATGATTTGACCGGTCGCGGAAATGCCGAACGCATCGACATTTTGCATCGGGTGCTCAGCCGCGCGATTGAGGACCACATCCAGGGTGACCGGTTTCGTCACGCCCTTCATGGTGAGGTCGCCCGTCAACGTGCCGGTGGTCGGGCTGTCGAAGGTGAGATCTGTGCTCTCAAAGGTGATCGAGTCGTAGGTCTCGACTTCGAAGAAATCACCGCTTTTCAGGTGCTGGTCAAAATCCGCGACGCCTGAATTGATCGAGGCCGGGTCGATCTCGACCATCAGCGCTGAGGCGGAGGGGTCTTCGGCGTCATAGGTCACCGTCGCATCGACATCGTCGAAGCGCAGCACGGGGCGCGAATATCCTTGGTGAAGATAGCTGAACGTCACATAGCCGTGCGTTTTGTCCATCTCATAGGTGCCCGACGACAGGGTGGAGCGCCCCGCGTCGTCCATCGCTTCATTACTGGCTGTTTCTTGCGCGCTGGTTTCGGCCGCGGCTTCTGCTTCGACGGCGGCCGTTTCCATTTCGGCCGGCTCAGATGCTGATGCCGTCTCATTTTCGGCACAGGCTGTGGAAACGAGGAGCGCAAGGGCTGCGCTGCTATAAAAGAGGGGTCGCATAACTATCTCCCGCGATTGATTCTTGGGTTCGGCTCACCCGAACTAGGGGGACATAGGGCGGACATGCCGTCTCAGCCACGATCCGCCGCAGCAAGGCGTATTGCGCGCTGCGCAAAAAAGCCCCCACCGATGGTGAGCGCTTGTGGCGGGGTGCGAGCCCGACTAGGTCAGCCTCAACTTCACATCACCTTTGAAAGGGCAGGAGCTGCCGATGGCCGTCATCGCCTATATCGTCAATGCACTGATCGATATCTATATCTGGATTCTCATCATCTCGATTATCGCGAGTTGGTTGATCGCGTTCGGCGTGGTCAATCCGCAAAACCAATTCGTTGGGATCGTCCTGCGAACGTGTAACTCGCTGACCGAGCCACTGTTGCGGCCCGTGCGCAATTTCTTGCCGAATATGGGCGGCCTCGATTTGTCGCCGATCTTTGTGTTTATCGGGCTGCGCGCGGTGCAGGTTGGGCTCAACCGATACATCTTCGGCCCGGCATTGGCGCAAGGATTCTAAGCCTTGGCCCAGCGCATCGACGGCAAAGCACAGGCAAAGGATTTGCGCGATCGCGTTGCAGTGGCCGCGGCGGCTGTGATGGATGCCGCCGGGCGCATGCCAGGGCTGGGCGTCGTCTTGGTCGGCGAGGACCCGGCCAGCCAAGTCTATGTGCGCAATAAGGTGAAACTCACCAAAGCCGCCGGCATGGTGAGTGTCGAAAGACGGCTGCCCGCGTCAGCCAGCCAGGCCGATGTCGAGGCGGAGATCGATGCGTTGAACGCCGACCCCTCCATCGATGGCATTTTGCTCCAGCTGCCTTTGCCGAAAGGCCTTGATGCCGACGCAGCGATTGCGCGGATCGACCCGAGTAAGGACGTGGATGGGCTGACCGAGATTAGCGCTGGGCGCTTGGTTTTGGGGCGGCCGGGCTTCCAGCCATGCACGCCGGTGGGGTCTGTGTTGCTCGCGAAATCCATTCATCCGGATCTGACGGGCATGGATGCGGTGGTCATCGGTCGATCGATCTTGGTGGGCAAGCCGCTCGCGCTACTGCTGCAAGCAGAAAACGCGACCGTGACCATGGCGCATTCCCGCAGTCGCAATTTGCAAAGCATTTGTCAGCGGGCAGATTTGCTCTTCGTTGCCGCCGGGCGGCCTGCGCTGATCCCGGGGAGCTATGTTAAACCCGGCGCCACCGTGATCGATATCGGGATCAATCGCATCGATGACGGGCAAGGTGGCAGTAAGCTCGTTGGGGATGTCGATTACGAGGGTGCCGCTGCCGTGGCCGGTGCGATCACGCCCGTGCCTGGCGGGGTGGGGCCGATGACCATTGCCTGCCTCTTGCGCAACACCGTGCTTGCTGCGGTGAGCCGCCTCGGCCTGGAAACGCCGCCTGACCTTTAGGTCGCTTTGAAGAGAAGGACGCCGTACCAGTCTTTTGGGTCTGTCCAAACTTTCTCCAGCGTCCAATCAGCGGTGGAGCCGATCTTCTCCAGACTGTCGACGGAGAATTTGTAGGAATTCTCCGTGTGAATGGTTTCGCCCTCACCGAAAACGAAACGCTCATCGCCAATCATCACCGCTTGTTGCTCAAGCGAGACGAGATGCATCTCAATGCGTGACTTCGCCTTATTGAAGAGGGCGCGATGCTCGAATGCCTCGACGCTGAAATCAGCGCCCAATTCGCGGTTCATGCGTGTTAGGAGGTTCATATTGAATGCCGCGGTGACGCCCGCCGCATCGTCATAGGCGGCCTCAAGAACAGATGTGTCTTTGACAAGGTCCGCCCCCATCAGAAAATAGGCGCCATCCCCGAGCGTGCGGCGAATTCCGGCCATGAGCTCCGTGCCGGCATCGGGACCTAGATTGCCAATGGTCGAGCCTGGAAAGAACCCAAGCCCTTGGCTGGCGCTGGACGGAAGCAAGGGCAGGGCGTCGGGGTCCGTGAAATCAGCGATCACCGCAGTGGCTTTTGGCGAACCGCCATAGGTCTGTTCGATCTCGGCGGCGGCGCGCGTGACAAATTCCTCTGCGATATCGACAAGAATATAATGCGCCGGTGCAATCGCTTCGATCAGGGCACAGCTTTTCTTGCTCGACCCGCTACCATACTCAACCACCGTGCTGCCAACGCCGACAATGCCCGCGAGCTCAGGAAAAGCTGTTTCGAAAATTTCGGCTTCGGTGCGGGTGGGATAGTATTCTTTGACTTCGGTAATTTCTTCGAAAAGCTCCGAGCCGCGCTCATCGTAAAGCCATTTGGGGCTAAGTCCTTTTTGCGGGCGTGAGAGCCCGGCCAGCACTTCGTCGCGAAACGCCGCATTCGGATCGTTGCTCATCGATCTCTCCACTCGACCTACAGCTATCAGTTAGACGTCCTTCGCCAGCCGCAAACCCGAAAACTGCCACCTTTTGTCCGGGTGGAAGAAATTCCGATAGCTGGCGCGAATATGCCCCTCCGGCGTCACGCAAGAGCCGCCCCGAAGGACCATCTGTCCGCTCATGAACTTGCCGTTATATTCGCCAACGGCACCCTCGGCGACGGTAAAGCCAGGGTACGGAAGAAAGGCGCTGCGCGTCCATTCCCACACATCGCCGAAAAGGCCGGCAAGTTGGCCATCCTCACGACCTTGTGGCGCGGGGCGAAGACGCCCTGTCTCCAAGTCGTTGCCGCTAAGCGTGCAGCTTTGTGCCGCAGCTTCCCACTCTTCTTCCGTGGGCAGACGGGCGCCAGCCCAACTGGCAAAGGCATCGGCTTCGAAGAAACTGATATGCGTGACAGGGGCATCATCGTCGACGGGTTGGAAGCCCCGCAGGGTCATCGAACACCATTCGCCGTCGTCGTTTTTCTGCCAATAAAGTGGCGCCTCCCAGCCTCGATCCTGGCAGGTGGCCCAGCCGTCGGAGAGCCAGAGCATCGCGTCTTGGTATCCGCCGGCATCGATGAAGGCTTTCCACTCGCCATTCGTCACTGCACGGTTTTTTAGTGCAAACGGCGTCACCAATTTTTTGTGGCATGGCCGTTCACAGTCGAAAGCGAAGCCATGCTCATCCGCGCCAATCTCAACCTCTCCGCCTGGGAATGAGGTCCACCCAGCGTCTTGCGTGGCGGTCTCCACCGGCAATGGCTGCGGCGCGTCAAAGGCGGGCTTAAGCGGGTTTTGCGCGAAGGCGTGGAGGATGTCTGTCAAAAGCAGCTCTTGATGCTGCTGCTCGTGGTGCAGGCCGAGAGTGATCAGTTCCTCGTTCGCGCTGCCATCGATCAACAACGCCTCCATGGCTGCGTCCACATGAGCGCGATAGGTGCGCACCTCATCGAGGGTTGGGCGCGAGAGCATGCCCCGTTGGGGGCGAGCGTGCCGCGCCCCAATTGATTCGTAGTAGGAATTAAAAAGAAACCCAAAGCTCTCGTCGAACACGGCGTAGTCGCCCGTCGGCTTGAGCAGAAAGGTCTCAAAGAACCAAGTCGTGTGGGCGAGGTGCCATTTCGCAGGACTGGCATCAGGCATGGACTGAATGGTCGCATCTGCGTCACTTAAACGCGCGCACAGGGATTCCGTCTGTTGGCGGACCTTCCTGTACTGCTCTTTAAGAGAGGCGGCGGCGGGCTTTAAGCGGGTTTCGGGCATAGCGCCCTCCGTCGACAGCGTCTGGATCACATAACGGCTCCATGACGAAAGGCAAACAAGATCACTCATCAAAACGCAGATGAGCTATGTTGCGATGCGCAATGAGTAAAATGTAATCTACATCTTGGTCGATCGCTCAACTGTTGCAGCGGCGTTATTCCGTGTGCGCAAAGCAATTTGTTGTGAGCGGTTTTGGCGGGCCAGTCGCCGATCTTCTGGCGATGCGCTAAGGGCGTATGAACGCCGAAGGCAGACAACATGACGATTACCGCATCGATCGCCGCGGGACAGCGAGTCGGTCTCCTTGGGGGCTCGTTTAATCCAGCCCACCAAGGCCATATCGAGATCACCGAAGCGGCGCGGCGGCAGCTGCGGCTCGATCAATGCTGGTGGCTTGTCAGCCCCGGCAATCCGCTAAAGGATCCGAGCATTTACGGCGCTCTTGATGATCGATGCGCGCTGGCATCGGCGATGGCGCAGGGCCGACCGTGGCTTCGTGTCACAGCCATCGAGGACCGTTTGGGGACACGATACACAATCGACACGCTCAAAGCGCTGACAACGCGGTTCGCCAGCACCCGGTTCGTCTGGCTCATGGGCGCCGACAATCTGGCGAGCTTTCATCAGTGGCGTGACTGGCGCGGCATTGCGGCCGCCATGCCAATTTGCGTGGTCAGTCGCCCCGGCTATGCGCAGGCGGCGTTGGCCAGTCCTGCTGCGCGGGTTCTCGCACAATATCGCCGCCGGGAAGAGGAAGCGGTCAATTTGGCGAGCCTGACACCGCCAGCATGGATCTACCTTTCGGCGGTGCACAATCCGATCAGTTCAACGGCTTTGAGGGCAGCAGAGGACCCCTTTAGCAAGAGCTGAGTCGCTGCTATATAGATAGTGCTCTCACAATGGAGAGTGTCTTTTGTGGAGGCCAGACTGATCGCTCAGTCCGCACCGGCGGCTTACCCCGCCAACATAAATTCGATTGGCGCAACGAATGGGTCGTCTTCGAACTTGAAATCCCTGATTTTGAACCGGCTCGATGAAGAGCAAGCAAACGACGTCGTGTCGATCGACCTGGCGGGCAAATCTGACGTGGCCGATGCCATGATCATCGCCTCAGGTCGTTCACAGCGTCATGTCGGCGCTGTTGCTGATAAAATCGCACGCGAGCTCAAAGAGGCGGGCCATGGCACGGTCTCCATCGAGGGCCTGCCGGCTTGCGATTGGGTGCTGATCGATGCGGGCGATGTGATCGTCCATCTGTTCCGCCCCGAAGTTCGCGACTTTTATCGTCTCGAGCGGATTTGGGCGCCGGAGCTTTTTGCGGGCGATAGCGATCCCGCTGCCGGGTTCAGCCCGTCTCTCGATGCGGTGGAAGTCGCATCAACGCGCGAAAGTTAAAACCTGCTCGACATTTCCCTTCTTGCCGTGGGCAAAGACGCCTCGGGGTCACCCACGGCAACCTTGACCGATACCTATTTGGGTCGTGCCGGCGATTTGGGCCGCGGCCTTGGTATTGCGCCCCCTCAGCTAAAGGTCGTTGATGCGCCGAAGGCCCTCGATGGCCCGGCAAAGTCGCAGCGCGAAGGTCAGCTGCTCAGCGCAGCGCTTCCTGACAAAGGCTCAATCGTTCTGCTCGATGAACGCGGCAAAGACTGGTCGTCCACCGAGTGGGCAAATTTTGTGGATCATGCGCGTCAGTCTGGCGAGGGTGGGCTGAGCTTTGTTATCGGGGGGGCGGACGGTTTCGCCGATGACTTCGAAATGTCGCTTCGGGCGCGTGGACCTCGGAAAGTTTGCTTCGGGCGCGCGACCTTGCCGCATAAGCTTGTCCGCGTGCTGGTCGCCGAACAAATCTATCGGGCGTTGAGCCAGTTGGCCGGCCACCCCTATCATCGCGCGTAGGCCGGTTGACGCATTGGCGTCTAGCCAACCATTTGTTGACCTTCACTGGGCCAAGGAAGGCACGGGTGTGCCGCTTTTGCGCGAGGGCCGTTTGCGATCTCGAGATTGGCGTCGTTGGGCAATGATCGGGGTGATTGGAGCGATGGCTCTGGCGCCTGTGCCTTCGCTTGCGCAGTCCTCTTCGCCGCGAGCCCAAGAAGAGGCAGAGCGGCTTCGCGAAATCGAAGAGCGGCGCGCTGACAATGCGCGACGGGCCCAAGCGCTGCGCGATCGCACGGCGGCAGCCGAGGCGGCGCTTGCGGCGCTCAAAGCGCGTCTCGTGGCCACGGCCGATAGCCTCCAAACCGCTGAGCGGCGGGCGACCGAAGTGGAAGATCGCCTGGCGGAATTGATTGCCGAAGAAACCGAAGTGCAGGCGGATCTGGCGGTGCGCCGGGAAGAGATCAGTAGCGTTCTTGCGGCGCTTCAATCACTTGAGCGCTCCAGACCGCCTGCACTCGCGGTTAGTCCAGACGATGCGAATAGCGCAGCGATCGCGGCGATTGCCTTGGCGGCGATCACCCCAGAAATCCAAGCCGAGGCAGAGGCCCTCAGGGCAGCTTTTGAGCGGTTAGAAGGGCTACGCAGCGACATGGTTGCGGAGCGCCGCGCGCTCGAAGAGGCGGAAACGGCGCTATCTGAGCGAAGCCGTTTGCTCGAGGATCTGCTTGCCGAACGCGAGGCCGCCCAAGCGCAGGATACGGCCCAGCTTCGTCGCCTTGCTGCGGAGGATGCGCGCCTTGCCCGAGAGGCGGACACACTCCGCGATCTGCTCGCCGGAATTGAGCGCCGCACCCGCGGCAACGAAACGAACGCGGCTGAGCTGACGGCCGGCGGACCTGAAATCTATGCGCGGCTGCCCGATTTGTTCAGCGCTGCGCAATCATTGCTGCCGCTGCCGGCATCGGGACGGATCTCAAGCCGATATGGCGATCGGATCGACGGCGGTGGCCGGGCCGAAGATGTGACGCTGACCACGCGGCCAGGCGCGGTGGTGACGGCGCCCTTCCGTGGTCAAATCGCTTGGGCGGAGCCGTTTGGCCGTCTGGGGAATGTGATCATTATCGATGTCGGTGAGAATTATCGTCTCGTCCTCATTGGCCTTGGGTCGCTCGACGTTCGGCGGGGCGAAATCGTTCGCGCCGGCGAACCCCTGGGCACAATGTCGCGCGACGGACCGGGGCTCTTGCGCTTCCAAATCCGTCGACAGAATGTGCCGGTGGATCCCATGCCGTGGCTGCGACAGCTTTGAAGACAGGGAATCGCCGATCTGTTAAGGAAATCTCGGCGCCCCTATCTTATCCTTCATCGTCGCGGCAGTGTTGAGGGCTTTGCCAGCATGGCCGCGCCGTGTCAGAGTGCTATTTGCCGACTTCATATTTGTTGAGATCCTCGAATGACCCCATTCCGACCGCGTACGCCCCTCAGCCGCAATGGCAGCGTGAATAACGGTGCCTCGCTCGGCGCACTCGCCGCCGCTGCCATCGCGGGCAGCGTCGTGACGGCTGCCTTTTTGACGACGGGTTTCGCGCGGTCTGGCTTCGATGCCGATACGTTCAGACAGCTCGATCTTTTCGGCGAAGTGTTCGAGCAGGTTCATGAGAATTACGTCTCCGACCCTGAGGACAAGTTGCTGATCGAGGGGGCCATCGATGGCATGCTCTCGAGCCTTGATCCCCATTCCAGCTACCTCAAGCCGGATGATTACGACCGGATGCAAGAGCAAACCCGTGGCTCTTTCGCGGGGCTGGGCATCCAGGTGACCCAAGAGACGGAAGGTCCGGGCAAGGGCCTCGTCAAAGTGATCTCGCCGATCGATGACACGCCTGCGGCGCGGGCGGGCCTCGAGCCGAATGATCTAATCTATGAAATTGATGGCGAATCCGTCTTCGGCATGACCCTCGACGAAGCAATCGGCCTGATGAAGGGCCCGCGCGGGACGCCGGTCGACATCAAACTCATCCGTGAGGACCAGGACGAGCCACTCGAATTCACTATCGTGCGCGATATCGTGACGGTCAGCCCCGTGACGGGCCGTCTTGAGCGCGACTCGATCGGCGTGGTTCGAGTCACCGGCTTTACAGCGCAAACGGAGAAAAAACTCCGCGATGCGATCCGCGACCTCGATGCGGAGGTGCCTGGCGGCTTGAAGGGGCTCGTGCTCGATCTGCGCAATAACCCCGGTGGTCTGTTGGATCAGGCTGTGGGCGTTTCGAACGTGTTTTTGGACGGCGGCGAGATTGTCTCAACACGCGGTCGCCGGCCGAAAGATTCGCTTCGCGAAGTTGGCGAGCCTGGCGAGCTGCTGGGCGGGGTGCCGATTGTTGTGATCGTCAATGGGGGCTCAGCCTCAGCATCAGAGATTGTTGCGGGCGCCCTGCAAGACCGAAATCGCGCCTTGCTGCTCGGTACGAAAACCTTCGGCAAAGGCTCAGTGCAAACGGTGTTGCCGCTGCAAAATGGTCTCAATGGCGCGCTTCGATTGACGACGGCGCGCTATTACACGCCATCGGGCCGCTCCATTCAGGCGCAAGGCATCGTACCTGACATTGTCATGCCAATTACACGTCCGGGCGAAGATGCGCCGACGGAGCGTCGTCGCGAAGCAGACCTCCGCGGTGCGCTCGATGTGGCAGATGAGGGTGAAGAGACTGGCGACACGGTCTCACCAGCCGAAGACGAGATGACGACGGCGCAACAAATTCTGCTTGAAGGTCAGCAGAAGCTCAAAAAAGACAAGCAGGCGGAAGAAAACGAAACGGCCCTGTTCGTTGAAGCGGTTGAATGCCCGCTCGAAGAAGATTGTCAGCTGAACCGCGCGCTGGATCTGCTGCAAGATCGTCAGACCTATGCTGAGCTTTTAGCGGATGCCGGCGCGATCGACCGGTGATCGCCAACCCATTCTGAAGAGACGAAAGCGGCGCTGGTAGACAGCGCCGCTTTTTTTGTCGGATCACGTCCCTGGGCGATCCGGCGCTTGCAAGAACCCCACATCGGGTTCGGAAGTTGGCACACCTGCGCGCGCCGCCTCGGCCCGTTGGGCCATCAGCTTGTTGCGATACTGCGTTTGGACAGCGGCGATCGCGGCGATGATGAGGATCACGAGATAAAAGCTCGCCTTCGACATCGCTTCAACTTCGTAACCGAAGAGCGCCATATCGGCGAGCTGGCCCGCATCGGTCACCAGCAAAACGCCGATCGCGAAGAGGCCAAACAGCCCCAAAACTTGATAGGCGCGGTTTTGCTCGAGAAAGCGCGCGACGTGATCTGAGAGCCAAATCATCAACACACATCCGGCGACCATCGCAGGGGCGATGACCATGAACTTATTCGTCAGCGCCACGGCCGAAAGCAAACTTGTGAAGCTGAAAGCGAGATTGGTGGCCACGATGAGGGTCAATGCGGCGCGCACAGATCTGCGGCCGGCGGCTTCGGCGTGTTCGAGGTGATCGACCGACAGCAGGTGAAAGATCTCTTTGATGGCGGTGTAGATGATCAGAATCCCGCCCATCAAGAGGGTGACCGCGCGCAAGGTGAATTCACCGTTGAGCATCGGCCCGAGGTCTATGCTGAACAGCGGCCGTGTGAATACCGAAAAGAGCAATAAGACCCCGATCAGCAGCACCAAACGAAAAGCGACGGCCACGCCGATACCGACCCGGCGCACCATCCGTTGCTCCGTCGGTTCGACCCGTCGGCTTTCGATCGTAATGCAAAGAAGGTTATTGAAGCCCAGCACGGCTTGAAGCGCGAGCAGCATGATAAAGGTAAAGAGGCTCGACAGCGTGAAAACGCCCTCAAGACTGAAGATATCGGTCATGCAGCTCTTTGCTCCCTGCTTATTTTTTCAGTTTCATTCGCAGCGCTCGATTTAAGAAAGCGGTAACAGCCCGCGATACCCGTCTCTTCAATGAATGCAAACGGGCGGCGTTGGTTCGACGACATGTCGACCTGCGGCTTCCGAAAGCGTAGTGTATGGTTAACGTCGGCATGGGGGCCTGGGGCGTGAGCATACCGAGCATAGAACTCAGCAATGCGGATCGCGAACAATTAAAGCGCGACTGCAAACAGGTGATGACGCGATTGGTCTCCCAATCGCCCGAAATGCAGTCGACGCTTAATCGGGGCGAAAACCGGGCAGTGCGGGTGATCGGGGCCGTACCGGCGATCCTTATGGGCGGCCTCACAATGCTCGGGCTTTGGTTCGCGCGTGATCTCTTTGAGGGCTTGGGCATACTCAGCGACGACACATGGCGCTACGGCCTTGGGGCAGCCGTTGGTCTTGCCTTTTTGGTGTTCAACCCGCTTGCCGGTTGGCTCGACCACAACTTGATGCAGGCCTGGAGCGGTTATTTCATTTTTCGCCAAAAATGGCAGCAAGGGGACGAAGCGGCGCGCATTCTCGATGCGGCCGAGAATCAGCTTCGCTACCGACCTGAACAAGTTGCGCCCGCATTAAGCTATGTCAGGTCGATCGAACCCAAGGCAAAGGGGCTGCCAAGCTCTCTTTGCGATGCGGTGGAAGGCTTCCCAAGCGCAGAGGGGCCACCGGCGCTCATCTTCAGAAAGTTCATCGAGCGAAAATATAAGACCCAATATCTCTCACAGGGTCTCGAAACGGTCCGCAATGATGAGCAGACCGGTGCCTACCAAAAACGCTACTTTCTCCGTGCGCGCGGGGTGAGAAATGCCATTCGCATTCAGTTCTTGATGGATGAGCTGGGTGCGGTGCTGAGGGCAGAGATCCCCACCAATCCGGACTGGCAGCGAAGCTATTTCTCTGATCCTAGGTCTCAAGAAACAACGCTGTTCGATAGCCACGATTTGCATCAGCGATTTCGAACGGTGGCGCCCCACTATCGTTGGCCCGTGGCCACGTCTCGCGACGCGGTCGGCGAGACTGCGCTCTTCCGCATCATCACGGCGGTCGAAAATCCGATGCGGCAACCTGTCTATCTGATCACAGTGAAGGAGGTGATCGCGCTCTTTCCGACGGTGATCCGCGAGTTTCTCGAGGACGACGAAGAAACAGTTGAGGCGGACGATCCGCGTATCGAGGCGCTTCAGGAACAATATCTCCAGCTCCTCCAAACAATCGACGTAACGATGTTCGGCAAGTGGGATCGTCGAACGCTGCGTCCTCGGGCGGAGGTGAACATTGTTCCGCAGACGATTTTGCGGAACGCGGCGCCGGCGGGCGAGGCGCCGGATTGGCAAATCCGCTGGGATCCGAATCGCATCAATTGGAGCCAGTTCGATGAGAGCGATGGGCAAACGCGCCGGGCATTCGCCGTTCTGGTGGAGGCGATTGATCGCGCGGGCAAAGCATCAACGCCGATCACCCTGACCCGAGGCGATGCGCTTCTGATCGACAATTTGCGCACGCTCACGGCGCGACGAGAGATCGAAACAGAGCAAATGCACCGCGTGAAACGTAGCGCCCTTTACCCACAATCTTGGTGGCTGCGTGGCTATTACGGGTTTCGGGTCCCAAATGATCCGGTCGGACCCTATGGTCAGCCGCTGGGTGCGGCATCGTCGAACTTCGAAGATGTCGATCCCGATGCGCCAGCGCTGGACGGGAAGAGTGATGCAAGTGGATCCGACCAGTCGCTAAATGTCACCAACGCATCGTCCTTCGATGCCCAAGCGGATCTAGAAATAGAAGAAGACGCGTCACCGAAGCCGCTCATGTTGCGCCGCCGTTAGGCGCGTGCTAACCGCCCGCGAAATTTGCGGCTCGGTCAATCGACCGACGCTGTTTATAGCAATCCAAATGATCTCCCGCCGCGCAGATTTTGTCTGCGCGTCCCGGCATGAGGGGTTTCTCGAATGGCCGACTTTCGGTCCGAAGTGGCAGAGCGATATGCTGCGGCATTTTTCGATCTCGCCACCGAACAAGACGTTGTCTCCAAAGTTGAGGGTGACCTCGCCGCGTTGAAAAAAGCGTTGAGCGAAAGCGACGATTTGCGTCGCCTTGTGCGGTCACCGGTTTTTGGCAGCGAGCAAAAATCCACCGCGATGATCGCGCTGTTACAGCGTGGCGGTGCCCATCAACTGACGCAAAATCTGATCGCGCTGATGGCGCGTAACAGCCGGCTGTCCCTGATTGGTGAAACGATCACGGCCTTCATGCAGCTGGCGGCGGATGCGCGCGGTGAGGTGTCGGCCGAGGCCATTTCGGCGCGGCCCCTCACAACGGATCAGACAAATGCCCTGCGCAGCCAGATCGAGGCAGCCGTGGGCAAGGCGGTGAACCTTGCGACCGCCGTCGACGAAACTTTGATTGGCGGCATGATCGTGAAGGTCGGCAGCCGCATGATCGATTCATCACTCCGTACAAAGCTAAATCGTCTGCAACAGACTTTGAAAGAGGCCTGATCCATGGAACTCAACGCAGCTGAAATCAGCTCGATTTTGAAGCAGCAGATCAAAGACTTCGGCAAAGAGGCAGAAGTTTCCGAGATCGGCCAGGTGCTCTCCGTCGGTGACGGGATCGCACGCGTCTACGGGCTGGACAACGTTCAAGCCGGTGAAATGGTCGAGTTCAACGGCGGCCTGAAAGGCATGGCCCTGAACCTCGAAGACGACAATGTCGGCGTCGTGATCTTCGGTGACGACACCGGGATTAAAGAAGGCGACACCGTTAAGCGCACCAACGCCATTGTGGACGTGCCGACGGGCAAGGGCCTTCTGGGCCGCGTCGTTGATCCGCTCGGCAATCCGATCGATGGCAAAGGCCCGATCATGTATGATGAGCGCCGCGTCGTAGACGTGAAAGCGCCCGGGATTCTGCCGCGTAAGTCTGTGCACGAGCCCGTGCAAACCGGCATCAAGGCCATCGACGCCATGATCCCTGTCGGCCGCGGCCAGCGCGAATTGGTGATTGGCGACCGTCAGACGGGGAAAACCGCCATCTGCATCGACGCGATGCTGAACCAAAAAGCGCCGAACCAGGCAGCAAGCGACGATTCGGGCAAACTGTTCTGCATCTACGTTGCGATCGGGCAAAAACGCTCGACCGTCGCGCAGATCGTGAAGACGCTCGAAGACAATGGCGCGCTGGACTACACGATCGTGGTTGCAGCCACCGCGTCTGAGCCGGCCCCGCTTCAGTTCCTCGCGCCGTTTGCCGGCTGCGCCA
>CAYFHK010000057.1:0-16237 GCA_964342585.1 uncultured Caulobacterales bacterium
TCGACACAAGTGACGGCGAAATGCGCAGAATCCCGGTTATTCCATCCGAATGGAGAAATTTTTCAGTGGCGAGGGGAACCTGCACGAAAACCGCGCGTTCACGACTTGGAGGTGCGCAATATGGCGTCCAATTCAAACAATCGACCGTCCATTAAAGACGAAGAGACGTATGAGTCTTTGCGTGAGGATGGATACAGCAAACAAAAAGCTGCAGCCATCGCGAATGCGCAGGCAAGCAATGATCAACACCCGTCGAAAAAAGGCGGAAAGTCTCCACCGTACGAAGAATGGACCAAGGACGAGCTGTACGATCGCGCACAAGAGTTGGACATTGATGGCCGCTCCGACATGTCGAAAGACGAACTGATCGAGGCGCTTCGCGGATAGACCCATGCTGGCAATCGTGAATGTTGAGTCCGGCAGCGTGCCCGAAAATGCACAAGAGACGCTTACGGCGATTTTGGATGAAGCTGACTGCGACTACGAGCTTCTGATTTGCGGGTCAGATGACATCGTCGAAGCGTCAGAACGCGCAAGAGATCTGCCTGCGGAAGAGACCGTCCTGGTGTGGGGCGGAGATGGCAGCGTCGCCTGTGTTCTCAAACACTGCCACCCAGATGGACCCGCCGTGCTGCCCCTTCCCGGCGGCACTATGAATCTGTTGCATCGTAAGATTCACGGCGATGCATGCGATGATTGGCGTGCGCTGCTCGGCACGACACTGCGTGCCGGGAAAAGATGTGTCCTGCCAGCTGGCGAAATCGGCGAGCATCGCTTTTTTGTGGGGTTTTTTCTTGGCAATCTCTCTCATCTGTCTGAGCCTCGCGAAGCCTTGCGCAAAGGCGAACTCGTGGAAGCTGCGCGAGAGATGCTTTCCAGCGACGCGCTCGACTTTGTGCCACGCCTCATCGTTGAAGCGCCCAATGTGGGGCCATTGGAACGCACCATCACGGTTGGCGGCTTTTTGAAATCAGGAGATGGCTCCTCACCTTTGTTCGATGTCGGCCTTTTTGATCCCGAATCGAACTGGGATCTCGCCCGCGCCGCTTTTTCTGCCATCGTTGATGATTGGCATAACGCGGACAGGATCAATGCCTTTCAATCCCCTACGCTGACGGTGAGCGACTTTGAAGGACACTCCATCCGGGCCACTTTGGATGGCGAACCGATCGATTTGCCGAGCCAGTGTTCGCTTCGCGTCCTTCCCAAAGCCGCATCGGTCATGAGGTTATCAGCATGACGACGACTGTTCTTCACGCATCTGATGTTCATTTTGGCGCCGAAGACAAGGACGCTTTGAGAGCCTTTGAGGATGGAATTGCGGAATATGAACCTGACTTGATTGTCTTCAGCGGGGATCTCACGCAACGGGGGCGACGCGTGGAATTTCAGCAGGCGGCTGAATGGATCAAGAGCCTTCCGTGCCCGACCGTCGCTGTCCCCGGAAATCACGACACCCCGATGTTTCATCTGGGTCATAGGGTCGCTCGGCCGTTTGAGCGATTTCGCCAATATTTTCTGCACACGCCCATGCATGGGCAGGCCAATGATTTCCATCTCTTTGGGCTGAATACGGCGCGCGGCTGGCAAGTTCGGCGCAACTGGGCCGAAGGCTCGGTGCGGTTGAGCGAGCTCGAGCTGCTCATCCGTCGGAGTACAGCCGCCGCGGCAGAAGGCGGCCTTTCGGCCCTCTTTTGCCACCATCCATTATTGCCTCCACCTTCCGCACCCATGCGCATTCGCACGCGTCGCGGTCGCCGAGCGACTGACATGGTCCGGAACAGTCCTATCGATCTTGTCCTCGCCGGTCACGTCCACGTCCCCACTGCCCACTGGCAGGGCGATGAAGCGATGGGCTTTCTCGCGGTAACGGCAGGCACATTATCCGAACGGATCCGCAGACATCCGCCAAGCTACAATGTGATCCAGGTGAATCCTGACGCATTTAATGTCGAGACGGTTGCCATCGACGGCGGAAAAACCAAGCGGCGTGGATTAGGCGCGTGGCGCCGTCGCAAACCGGCACGGGGCGCTGCCAGCGCCTAAGGTAAAGTTCTCGCCTCGAGGTCAGTGAGCCCAGCTTCCAACCGATCAAACGTCCTCTCAATCATCGATGCCGGACGCCCCGTGAGCGCCGCAACCTCCTCCGTGGTCATCTCTTCAACGACCATGGTCGCCACCACAATGCGTTCGAAGGTGGACAATTTTGCAATCCATTTGATCATTGTCGTGTCTTTTACGCCCTCGCCCGTGTTGGCATATCCGTCCGATGCGCATCGCGCGAGCACGGGGAAGACCGACGCCATCAGAATTGACTGACACCCTTCGCCTCCCCGCTCGGTTCGGACGAGGCCAAGGGTCAGCAGCTCACGTTGCATTAACCGATCGACCACCTTGAGGTCGCCAATCATCACCCAACCGCATCGGCGTAGGCGGAACAAATCATCGTGATCCAGACCTGGCGGTTGCGCCACGTTTTTGGCCATGACCTCAAAATTTCCGTTGCGATTGAACGGATTAGGTCAACTTTGCCAACGCTGCACTAACCTAAGTTAGTTGCGGCACCTTTGTGTTGGCGCCATCGATCGGCAACGCCTTTAAATGAAGATAATCCGTATCAAAATGACAGATTTTGGCCAATCGAGCCGTGTCGAGCAGCCGAATTGAGCCGTTTTCTTCGGAAATAAGCCCGTCTTCTTTCAATCGGCCAAAGGTCCGTGAAACGTGAACAGGCGTGAGACCTAACGCATCGGCAATGTCGGCCCGTTTCAAGGGCACCATGAATTCAACCACCTCAACGCCCATAGCGACACTCATCCGCCGCTGCAGCTCGAGCAAGAAATGCCCAATGCGCTCTTTCGCATTGCGCCGACCAACACGAACGATCTGCTCACGAAGGATCGACTCCTCCTGCACCATCGCCCACCAGAAGGCGATGCTGAGGAGTCTCGCCTGCTGCAAGGCTTCTAAGAAAATTTTGGGCGGCATCGACATCACTTCAACCGATGTGCACGTCATCACAGAGTGATCGGCGCGAAGGTCTGCTAACGCCTGCAAATCAAACAAATCGCCAGGCAGCATCACATTGAGAATTTGCCGCCGACCGTCTGGCAACGAACGGTAGCGTATCGCCCACCCATCGAGCAGCACAAAGACCGCCGACATCTCTTGTCCAGCAATCACCAGCTCTTGCCCAGCTGTGAAGGTTTCTCGCCGATGCGGTACGCTTTCGAGTGGCCGCCACTCTGCATCTCCGAGTTGCGAATAACGCGTAATTCTATTCCGGAATGGTTTCATGCCGTCGATAACCGTCGCGTCGCCACGGTCTTTCCCCACTTTCTTCGCATCTTGAAGTCTTAAGAGCCCTCGAACTCAATAAACGGCGTTTCCCCACGGAACCGCGTCAAATGCGCTGCGTTACTTTTAGATAGGTTGATCGAAGGAAATTTGACAATGGGTGCGCACGCCAAATTACACGATGCAGATGTCAACAGCGCCAGAGACGCCGCATCGGCAAATATCGACGACTTACGCGCTGATTTTTCTGCGCTCCAAGACGATGTTGCTGAGCTGATGCGCACGTTGAAAGTCGGCGCCAAGGGTGAGGCTGGCAAGCAATACGAAAAGGGGAAGTCGCTCGCCGACGAAGCGAAATCGCAGGCCGAGGAGCTTGGGGCGTCTGCGGAAGATACCGTTCGTCGGCATCCGCTCGCTGCGCTTGGCACGGCCTTTGTCGCCGGCCTCCTCGTCGCATCGTTGCGCCGATAATTGTGAGATCGCCTCATGGATAAGGCAAAAGCGCGGGTCGCAGCGGCGGCCTGCGCCCTCTTTTTTGGGCTCGCCGGTGTTGTCGCGTTAGCTTTCGCGCTGACGATCTTGCTTGCGGAATCGATCGGGCTCGCCCCGGCCGTTTCGCTGGTTGCCGTGATCTTTTTAGGTCTTTCCGGCGCGTCGTTCATTATCTTCCTTATCCCGGGCAAACCCATCGAAAAGGAAATTGACCAGCTCGAAGATGCTGGCGCCTCTGCCCTTGCAGATCTTCCCGTCGATGCCTTGAAAACATTTGTTCAACGTCGGCCTGCGACGTCCATCGCGCTGGCTTTGTTTGTCGGATATACGCTTGTTCGAGATCCGGAAACCGCACGGAAACATATCGAGCGTGCACTGATTTCGGCGATTTGATCGCCTCCGCCTCCAAAAATATTCTACGCGTGCGGCATTCTCAGCGTGACGAGGTAGCCGCTGGCGGTTGGGCTCACATCCAATTCGCCGTGCACTTGTCTCGCAAACGCCGTCATCAGTCGTGTGCCAAGCCCAACTTGCTCGACGCTTTCGCCTTCTGCTGTCGCGCCGCGGCCGTTGTCCGAGACCGCCAACACCAACTCGCTCTCTTCGACCGACATCTCGATGTAGATCCGCCCCTCATCGCCTGAGCCGAACGCGTATTTCATCGAATTTGTCACGGCCTCCAGAACGAATAGCGCGATGGGAATGGCATCGTCCGACGACCGTTCAACATCTGCAACATCCCAGGCAAGCTCGATCCCCACATCGTCCATGCCGAGCGCCTCATCGAGGTGGTAAAGCAACGCATCGAAAAAGGGTTGCATGCGGACAGTCTCGAGGCGTTCATGCTGGTAGAGCGTCTGATGAACGATGGACAACGCATCGATCCGATGACGAACAGCAGATAGGACGTGCCGTGCGTTCGGGTCTGTCACCATACGTGACTGCAAACTTACAAAGCTGGTGACGATCTGTAGATTGTTTTTGACCCGGTGGTGGATCTCTTTGACCGCCGCATCGCGGGTGGCCAACGCCTGGCGAAGAGCGGCGTCACGCTCGCCGATACGATCGGCCATTCGCGTGAGTGTTGTCGCCAATCGCGTGATCTCTTGCGGCGCGGATTTAAAATTGGCCTCAGGGGAGAAGTCATATCGTCCGTCTGCAAAGGCCACCGCCATGCGGCGCAACGGCTTGAGCCAGCGCAGCAGAAGGCTGGAAATCGCTAGCCACGTCGCGCCCAAAGTCAGGACAAAGAGAAGGAGCGGCAACGCAATAACGGAAAATGGTCCGAGGACGGCACCACTGAAAAGACCTGGGGACGGGCGCGAGATAATCGCAAAAGCACCAGCTGGCCCCACAGGGGCAACCGTCACATCCAAGCGAATATTGTCCGCACCAACCGTGGTGTACAGCACCCCTTCCCGCTCGTCTTGCGCATTGGCGAGCCATGCGGTGTTAACCGAAGTGAACCGCTTACTGCCGAACACCTCGCCATTCTCATCCACCAGCGCAATTTCAAGATCATCAACCCGGAACTTTTCGGCCGCGTCCAAGAGTTCGGCAATACTTACCGCAATTGAGGCAACGCCGGTAAATTCCCCCGTTCCTTCATCTTCTAACCGATGAAGGATCGAAAACAGCCATTCATTACTAACCGGACCGTAGAACGCGTTGGTTTGCAGCATTCGCTCGCCATTCCGGAGACGTTCGAGCCAATCACGATCGGAAATGATGGTGCCCGGTTGTCCGCGCCCGGAGCAGATGGCGAGTCCTTCCGCGTTGAAGGTAGTCACATTCGTGACATATGGCAGCACCGTCTCGACCCGGCGTTTCACCATTTGGCATTCGCCGGCCGCGATCTCGGGAATGAAAGATCTCAAGAAAAGACCAGCCGCATCGAGCGCACGTTCCATGCCATCGACCGCCCGATCAGACGTGAGCAGCAAGCCACGACGCCGATCCTCAGCCTCCTGACGAATATCCATATAGGCGGCGCCGGATGCCAAAATGAGAACCGGCAGCAGCGCCGCCGACAGCGTCACCATCAGACGCAGCCTAAGCGACGTGCGAGAAGACGCCTCACCAACGCCCGGCTGGGCTTCACTCATATTAAGACTTGAGCGCAGCCGCCTCCGCCATGAGGTCATCCATGACGGTTTCTGCCGACGCTTTGTCGTCGGAGTTGAAGCCGGTCGATCCGTCATCCAGCATTTCCTCCAGCGCCTTACGTGCCCGGCTAACGCGGCTCTTTATGGTGCCAACGGCGCATTCGCAAATTTCAGCGGCTTCTTCGTAAGAGACGCCGCCTGCTCCCACGAGAATGAGCGCTTCACGCTGATCAACGGGCAGTTTCTGGATCGCGTTCCGAAGCGATAGCAATTCCAAAGATGCGGCTGGATCATTGATCGCAACAAGCGTCCCCTCCGCCACTTCTTGATCGAGCGGCTGGGACCGCCAGGCGCGTCGTTGTTGCGAATAAAAATGGTTCCGCAGAATCGTGAAGGCCCACGCCTTCATATTCGTGCCGTCTTGATAGCTTTCGCGGGAACGCCACGCCTTCAAAAGGGCTTCTTGGGCGAGATCGTCCGCCATGCTCGCATTGCCGCAAAGGTTGCGGGCGAAAGCGCGAAGATGGGGGATGAGATCCGTTAGTTCCGCCTTGAAAGCTGCTGACTCTTGGCCAGTTTCACGCACCTTCGGTATCTCTCTCCGCATCATCGGATTGACGCGACTCGCGCGTGCTTCGCTTGGAATCTGCTTCTTCCAACAACTGGAGGAAATCATCAGGAATATCTTCCTGAGTCACCTCGTCGTAGAGCTGACGAAGCTGCTTCCCGATGCGCTTTGTTCTTGATCGGCGGGCACGCATCTCTTCGGGGCCGGGCGTAGTATCCTCACTCATAGCGCTGACGCATAAATCCATTGGGTTCCGTGAAACATGGCGTTACAGTGGGAACCCCCGGTTCAGAGATGGGTTCCACAAATCCGCGAAAAAAATTGCATCGGTCGGAAACTCTTTTCGAACTTCCGCGTTTCTGGGGTTAGTGATGATTTTTTGGGGATCCCAATTATGACTTTCGTCGAACAGTTCGCGCCGCACTTACCTTTCCTGCGGCGCTATGCGCGCGCCCTCACGGGCAGCCAGGACAGCGGCGATGCTTACATCCGAGCGTCGCTGCAGGCACTTGCCGCCGACCCAGATCAGGTTGAAGAAGATCCTTCGGTTCCCGCGCGCCAGCGTCTTTACAAGCTTTTTCATGCGATCTGGGGCACGACGGGCGCGCAGCTTGACCCTGCCGCGACCCCTCGCGCGGCCCCCCAAGGGCATGACCGTCTCTCCAACTTGTCGCCGATCTCACGGCAGGCCTTTTTGCTCAGTTCGCTGGAAGGTTTTGCGAAGGATCAAGTCGCCGACATCCTCTCGGTCACGCTGGACGAGGTCGAAACGCTGATCGACAGCGCGCAACGCGATATCGAAGCTGATCTGCGCACACGCGTGCTGATCATTGAAGACGAGCCCGTCATCGCGGCCGACCTCGAACTACTGGTCAGAGACCTTGGTCACACAGTGACCGGCAATGCCACGACGCATACAGAGGCCGTCGATATGGCCCGCTCTGATCCGCCAGGCCTCGTTTTGTGTGACATTCAGCTTGCTGATAATTCTTCAGGCATCGATGCGGCGAAGGATATTCTCGAACAGTTCGATGTGCCGATCATCTTTATCACGGCCTTCCCAGAACGTTTGCTCACCGGTGAACGGCCGGAACCAACCTACCTAATTTCAAAACCATTCCAGGACAACACGGTGAAAGCGGCCATCGGCCAAGCCCTGTTCTTCCATCCTTCAAAAATGGCCGTACCTGCTTAAGCCAACGATTGGCACAGCTGCGGAATCAACAGCCCGTCATTGCGATTTGCGTCTATGCAATTGTCGTCAATGGCGGCTTTTTTATGCGCGACCAATGGGTACAGAATCTGATCGATGGAATTGGTAGAGGGGGCGATCAAAGAGCGACCCTGAAACCGCGCTCAAACAGCGAAGCGGTAGCGCATACAGAAATGGTGGAGGGGGCTGGATTCGAACCAGCGTAGCCAAAGGCGCCAGATTTACAGTCTGGTGGTATTAACCACTCACCCACCCCTCCACAAAACGCCGGGATCGCAGGCGAGCGCGCCCCTTAGAAAAAACTCATCCGGTCCGCAACATCGAAAGCCGAATTTGT
The DNA here is from genome assembly GCA_964342585.1 of uncultured Caulobacterales bacterium. Lineage (GTDB taxonomy): Bacteria > Pseudomonadota > Alphaproteobacteria > Caulobacterales > Parvularculaceae > Parvularcula. The sequence goes on from CAYFHK010000057.1 coordinate 8,013, forward strand.
GCGCGCAGTTCCGCCGATTGATTGCCGCGGCGGCGACGCCGTATAGGCGAGCCATGCGTGACAACAAGAAACGTCCCCTCTTCGACAAGAAACACGGCCAATCGCGTGACCCAGACGGCCCGATTTGGCTCTATGGTCGGCACGCGGTGCTGGCTGCGCTCAACAACAAAGCACGCCACCAACACACGCTTCTGGCGACGAAAAACGCCCTGGACTGGTTGGCCGAACAGGGACGAGAAATCCCCATCGAGCCCGTGAAGCCAGATGCGATCGATCGCGAGCTGCCGGAGGGCGCGGTGCATCAGGGGCTCGCTATGAAGGTGAACCCGCTGCCAGCGCCCTCGCTCGAGGAGGTGTTGGGGTCTGAGGGAACGGGGCCCTTTTTAGTGCTCGACCAAGTCACAGACCCCCAGAATATCGGCGCCCTCATGCGCGTGGCCGCGGCCTTTGGGGCGGCGGCGGTGATCGGCCAGGACCGTCGCACCCCGCCGCTGGCCGGCGCGCTGGCAAAAGCCGCCGCCGGGGCTGTCGAGCTCTTGCCCTTTATCCGTGTTGTGAATATCGCGCGCACGCTGAGCGAGCTTCGGGCGAATGATGTGTTGGTCATCGGCCTTGCCGGTGATGGCAGCGTGCCCCTTCCCGACTTTCAAACCCAACACCGCGTCGCCATCGTTCTGGGTGCGGAGGGCACAGGGTTAAGACCCAAAGTGCGTGAAGGCTGCGATCAGATGGTGACGATCCCAATCGCCGATGAGGTGGAAAGCCTCAACGTGGCCACAGCCGCAGCCGTGGCCCTTTATGCAACCACGGCCGGGCGGCCCGCCTAGCCGACGAGAGGCCGGTGCTGGGCGATGTCTTGCGCGTAAAGGCGCATCTCATCGCCCTGAAGTCTGCCGTTTTGGTCCCCGTCAGCGGCGTCAAAACGAGCGAGGCGCAACGCGACAAACGCCTCTTCGGCCAGCCCATTCTCGGTGTCTGACCAGACGTGGAATTCACGCCGCGCCACCGCATCCACCCGCGCGCGTTCGCCGGCAGACAAACGGTCAGCCACTTCAGCGGGCAGTTCAATGTGGCGAAGCGAGACCCCGTCGATCACCACCGCGCGGTTGAGGCGCGCCAGCTCGGCTTCAACGACCTCTAGCGCAGCGTATTCTTCGACATCGACGACGCCGTTCGCATCCATATCCGCGCGATTGAACAGGCGGGCGGCATCTCTTGCCGCGTCGTCGCTGGTCACCGTCTCAGCGCTGGCGCCGAACGCCGCGGCGATGCCGCCGCCCATCGGGCCCGCAATCCCCACCGCGCCCGCGAACACTGCAGACGCTGCGATAAAGCTGAAAGCAATTTTCGACATGAGATCCTCCATCTCGCGCTCGCCTCAGCGGCGACAGATGGAAGATATAATTTCGGGTGGGGCGGGAATGTGACTGAAGTCACACGCACCGTGACGATGCTGTGATTTTCCCGCCCTATTTTTGCCCTGAGAGCAATCAGCCGACGATTTCGTCGTCCGTGAAGAAGAATTTGATCTCTTCAGCTGCGGTCTCCGGCGCGTCAGAGCCGTGTACCGAGTTGGCTTCGATCGATTCAGCGAATTCCGCGCGGATCGTGCCCGGCGCCGCATCGGCGGGGTTCGTTGCGCCCATCACTTCGCGGTTCCGCGCGATGGCGTTTTCGCCTTCGAGCACCTGCACGACCACCGGGCCGGAGGTCATAAAGCTCACCAGATCATTGTAGAACGGGCGCTCTTTGTGGACGGCGTAGAACTGTTGCGCCTGACCTTCGGTCATGTGGATACGCTTTTGCGCCACAACGCGCAGACCGCCCTCTTCGAGTTTCGCAATCACTTTGCCAGTGATGTTGCGACGGGTGGCGTCGGGTTTGATAATCGAGAAGGTGCGTTCGAGTGCCATGGCCTCGGGTCCTTTTTCTTGGGAAGGTTGGAATTTCTCGGCGCGCATAGCCCCCTGGCAAAGAGGCGGCAAGGCCACAGCGTGGTTGAAGCATCTCATACCGTTGGAGCGATCACATCGCTTGCGTGTAAGGCGCATCCAACCCATTCTCGTCAAAAGAGGCGAACCCCATGACCGAGACTGAAGACGACGCGCTTTTCGATACCCCCAATAAAATCACGGCGATCTACGTGCTTTATATCGTATCGCTCTTCACCGGGGTGCCGTTCTTTATCGGGGTGATCCTCGCCTACTTTTTCCGCGGGGGCGCAGAGGGCTGGGCGCGCACGCATTATGACCATCAGATCAGCCTTTTTTGGCGGTTCGTTCTCGGATCAATTGCGATGGGTATCCTGATCGGGATCTCGATCCCACTGATGTTTATCTTGATCGGCTTCCCGATGATCGTCGTCGGTGCCCTGGGCCTTGTTTATCTGTGGTTCTGGTTATTGTTCCGCAGCCTTAAGGGCATTGGCCGCGTGCGGCAGGACGCGCCTTATGAAGGCCCTTGGACCTTTGCCATCTGAGCTGATCGCCACTGGCTTTGCCGCGCATTGAGTGAGCTGCTAACCGCGCGCCATGCTGCATATCAACGACCTCACCTATCGGATTGAAGGACGACCGCTTTTCCAACAAGCGACTGCGATGATTGCGGAGGGGTGGAAGGTCGGGTTTACCGGGCGGAACGGCACGGGGAAATCGACCCTCTTTCGATTGATCCGTGAGGAGATCAGCCCAGACGATGGGGCGGTTTCCTTGCGGTCGGGTCGGCGCCTTGGCTGGGTCGCCCAAGAAGCACCCGGGACCCAAGACAGCCTGCTCGACACTGTCTTGCGGGCGGACACCGAGCGGGAAAGCCTCCTTCAGCGCGCGGAAACCGAAACAGACCCCGAGGAAATCGCCCGCATCCAGACGCGGCTAGCCGACATCGACGCCTACTCTGCAGAAGCCCGCGCGGCCCAAGTGCTGGCGGGGCTTGGCTTTCCCGAACGCGATCAGGCGCGCCCCTGCGCCGATTTCTCCGGCGGCTGGCGCATGCGCGTGGCGCTTGCCGGCGTCCTCTTCGCGCAGCCCGACCTTTTGCTGCTCGACGAACCGACAAACTATCTCGATTTAGAAGGCACGGCCTGGCTTGAGGCATATCTGCGGAAATATCCGTATACCTGTATCATCATCAGCCACGACCGTGCCCTCCTCAATCAATCCGTGACGCATATCATGGCGCTAGAGCACGGCAAGCTCTCCGTGCACACTGGGAATTACGACACCTATGTGCGCCGCCGCGCAGAGCAGCATCGGCTGGCTCAGGCTCAAGCGACCAAGCAAGAGGCACAGCGGGCGCATATGCAGGCCTTCGTCGACCGGTTTCGCGCGAAGGCGACAAAAGCCCGCCAGGCGCAATCACGGCTCAAAGCCTTGGAGCGCATGCAAACCATCGACATCCCAGTGGCCGACCGGACGATCCCGTTTCACTTCCCCGATCCACAGCCCGCCATGGCGCCGCCCATTGTGCGGCTGGCAGAGGCGACGCTGGGCTATGACGAAACACCAATCTTAAGGTCACTCACCCTACGGATTGACGATGATGATCGGATCGCCATCCTCGGGGCCAATGGCCAGGGCAAATCCACCCTCGTCAAAGCCATTGCACGGCGGCTCGAGCCGATGTCAGGCAATGTCTACGCCCATAAGAAACTAAAAGTCGCCTATTTCGCGCAACATCAGCTCGACGAGCTCAAACCCAAACAATCCGCTTACGATCATATTCGTGCCTTGATGCCCGATGGCACTGAGGCCCAAGTGCGGAGCAAGTGCGCGCAATTGGGCTTCGGCCCAGACAAGGCCGACACGCTGGTCAGCAATCTGTCGGGGGGTGAGAAGGCACGCTTGCTCTTTGGCCTGACGACATTTCACGGCCCTCACTTGATGATCCTCGACGAGCCGACAAACCATTTGGACATCGACAGCCGTGATGCCTTGATCGACGCCCTCAATGCCTATCAAGGCGCGGTCCTTCTCATCACCCACGACGCCTATCTCGCGGAGGCCACCGCCGATCGGTTATGGGAGGTGAAGGATGGCGCGGTACATGTCCTGGAGGAGGATCTCGGCGACTACCGCGACCGCATTTTGGGTCAATCCCGCACCGCCAGTGCCGCCGCCGATCAAACCGATCGTTCGGCAGCACGGCCAGCAGAAGAGCAGAAATCCCGCGCGGACCAACGTCGCGAGGACGCAGCCCGCCGCAAGGCGCTCCAACCGCTTCGGTCACAAATCGTCAAAGCCGAACAACAGCTCGAGAAAATCGAGGAAATGCTGGTCAAAATCGACGCAGCCTTGGCTGAACCCGGTCTGTTCGAAAACGATCTGGAGCGCGCAACGGCGCTATCACAAAAGCGCGCCCGCCTTGAGGAAGAGAAGGAAGCCGCCGAAGAAGCCTGGCTGACCCATAGCAACGAATACGAAGCAGCCATGGGAAATGCGGCAGATCTCTAAAGAATTGCCTTGTTTTTGTCACGAAACAGCCATCAGCGCTTCTCTTGCACTGCAGCACAATTTAGCTATAGGGTTAACCGGAGTTCATTTACCGAGGGAAGAACCCAATGTCTCACAAACTGACTTTTGCCGCCGCGCTTGCCCTGTTTGCCGTCGCCGCCTGCGCCGAAGAAGACATGGAAGCTGCAGAAGCCGAAATGGAAGAAACCGCTGCTGAAGCTGAAGCCGCGATGGACGACATGGCTGACGATGCGGAAGCTGCCATGGATGAAATGGGCGAAGAAGCTGACGCCATGATGGAAGACGCTGAAGCCGCGATGGACGACATGGCCGACGACACCGAAGAAGCCATGGACGAAATGGGCGACGAAGCCGACGAGATGATGGATGAAGCGGAAGAAACCGCTGAAGAAACTGAAGAAGAAGTCGAAGAAGAAATGACTGAATAACGCGCAAGCGTTTTCGTTCGATCTTCGCAAAACCCCGCTTCGGCGGGGTTTTGTTTTATGGAATTAGGAAACTGAAGGATCAGCTATCGATCGGCGCCCGGCCCGCGCGCGGGAATGCTGAATTCCAACTTCCGCACACGGCTCACTTCGCCGTCCACAAGTTGAAGCTGTTCCACTTGGCCGAGCAGAAGCAAGATATCTCGGTACTGGGCACTCATCGCCAAATACTCTGCCCGCGCATCACGCCATTGAAGATCCGTTTGCGCAATAAAGGCGTATACCTGCTGCCGCTGATACTGGAGTGCCCGCACGTCATTCTCGAGATTGTCGCGCTCAGCCCGCTCGGTCGGCAACAATCGAGGTTTGAGGTTCAAGGCGTCAAGCGCTGCCACCTTCGCCCCCATCGTGCGGTCGATGGTGTCGATATCGGCTTGGGCCGCCCGATAGACCGCTTCGACTTCATCATATTCGCGGGCCGCGGCCAGAAAGCGCCGCTCAACCTCTAGAATGATAGGATCGCCGCGCAGCGCGCGCTGACAGTCTGCTTCGGACCGGCCCTCGCAAAAGCGCGCAATGTTTGGATCAACGGAGGGTGTCGTCGGGGCCGGCGTCGCGCAAGCCATTAGGCTCAGGCCGATTACAGCTGCCGTCGCCTCCCGCATCGCTGAACCCCCGTTCATCTCCCTTGTGATAGTGTTAGTCTTAACGCGCTGTCAGGTGCAAGCGTTAAGACGCACAGGCACGGATGACGGCGAGGCGATCCGGCTTAGAACAAGAGCTGCGCTGTATCGCTTCCAACGCTGCGAATCGGTGCCCGCTCATCACAGTTTTCGGCGTGCTGAGCGGGGATCGGTGATGCGGATATCACCGGTGCTTGGCGGATCACCACCTTCGCTGGAAGCGGCGCCGGCGGCGGTGCGGGCACCTCGTCTACTTTTGGAAATTGTGCTGCTGGCGCCTCTGCGACGACGTTGAGCGCCTCGGGGGCCCCTTGCCACTGCAGAGATGTGCGGTGTTGCCAAAGCTCGATAACCAAGACCGCCATGGCCGCCAAAGCAAACGCCGACAGTGGTGAGGGCATTTTACGCGCCGTTGCCGCAAAGACCGCTGGCATCGGCACTGAAACAGGCTTGGCGGACGGCGCGACCTCAGCGGCCGGACGCGCGAATTTTGGCTTGACCATCAACCGAAAGCCGCGCTTGCGGATCGTCTCGATATATTCCGGTGCGCGCGCATCATCGCCCAGCGCCTTGCGCGCATTGCAAACCACCCGATCGATGGCGGCATCGGAGACGATCACGCCATCCCACACGCTGTCGATCAGTGCATCGCGCGATAAGGTTTCGCCGTACTGATCAGCGAGAACACATAGAAATCGCATGGTTTTGGGTTGAACGGTCAACACCCGTGCAGCCGTCACGATGCAGTGCCGGTCTGGCTCAACCAGGTGCGGGCCAAGGTGAAAAGATCGCGCGGCCGCGGCGCTGCGATCTGCTGAAGTGTCATCGACTGACATCTTCGTCTCCCTCTCGTATCCCCCGCACCAACACTTGCCGATTTTCGATAACTATCAGTGTCCGCTTGGTCGACACAAGGTGGAAAGTCACCCCGGAGGCTGGTTCACTTTTCTTATTATTTCTCAATGCGTTATCTAATATGATCAGGAAATGATCAGCGTTTTCAGGGCACGCTCAGGAAAAAAGCAGGTTGGGGATCAGGCCGTCCTCAGGCAATCCATGCCAGTCTCACGAAATCTCATCTCCATCACAGCGGCGCGGCCCCGATCGCCCGCCGAGAAAAAGACGGAGACGCCCTTATGTTGAAGACCACGCTGATCATCGCCCTCATCGGCCTTGGCCCAACCGCCGCTTTCGCCGGTGCTGGTCAGGGCGTTGCTGCGGCTCAAAATGACACATTTCGCTTCACCTATGACGCCGAGGACATCCGCTCGGCCGAGGACCAAGAAGCCCTGAGAGCCTCAGTTTCGCGAGCTGCGCGCAATTATTGCAGGCAGTCTGAAGATCGGAGCCTTGCGGCACGTCGCAACGAAAGCCGTTGCGAAGAGATGATTGCTGCTGAGGCCGAAGAAGCCTTCGCTGATCGGGCGCGCCTCGCCGCTGCCGATTGAGCGCAAAAAGTTGGTCGCCTCGTGAACCCCAAGTGACGTTACACGGGTTGCCGACCAGAGGGGCCGTTGCCAACACAGCGGCCCCTCGCCTTTTCTCGAGGCCTAATTGGGCATGATCAGGCGAAACTCGCTGCCCTTTGGCTGACGCGGGTTCGCCTCGAAAAGCCATCCATGGTGCCCTGCATAGATCTGGATGATGTCCATACCGAGGCCCGCGGCCATCTTCGGATCGAAGTCTTGGGGCAACCCCACCCCATTGTCGGCCACAATCAATTCGTGGCCGCCTGCGGCGCGGTCGGCAAACGCCACTTCCACGCGCCCCTCGCCATGCGGAAATGCGTGCCGGCTGGCATTCATCACGAGCTCAGCGACGATCAAGCCGATAATCGACGCCCGTTCCGCCGGGATGGGGCCTGCCGCCTCGATCCGCGCGTCGACGGTGATCCGCTCATCCTCGGAAATCGTGCGGGCCAAATCAGCACAGAGATGACCAAGAAATTCCGCTGCATCCAATCGGTCGCTCACAGGCTCCTCATAGAGTCTGCCATGAATGCCTGCGATCACCGCGACGCGTTCAGCGGCGCGCATGAGTTGAGTGTGGACCGGCGCTTCGCTCGACGCCATCGCTTGCAGAGTTAAAAGGCTCGAGACGATCGACAGGCTGTTTTTGATCCGGTGATCGACCTCGCGCGAAAGAAGATCGCGTTCCGCACGCAACCGCGCGTTCTCGGTCATCAACGCGGCATGATCGGCGAGCAATTGCTCATAGGACCGCCCCGCGTCTTGCGCCGTGGCGGTGGAAATTGTGATGGGCGAGGCCTGTTCCTCACCGTCGGGAGTCTCGGTATCGTCCATCGAAATCGTATTCTACCCAGCGCGCAGGTTTGCAGTCGTCGCCAAACCGCGTCAATTGCCATTCGAAAGCGATACTCTGTGCCCATTCAACCCCTTCACCAGCAACGCTCCCCAGATCAGCCGGTCATTCGCCGGCTGCCGCCAGCGGCGGTAAACCGGATTGCAGCCGGCGAGGTCGTGGAGCGTCCCGCCGCCGCGGTGAAGGAGCTTGTCGAGAACGCTATTGATGCTGGCGCGCAGCAGATAGATGTGGTGATCGAGGCGGGCGGCAAACGCCTCATCCGCGTCACAGACGATGGCTGCGGCATGAGCGCGAAGGCGCTTCCCCTCGCGCTCGAACGCCAC
>CAYFHK010000058.1:0-16193 GCA_964342585.1 uncultured Caulobacterales bacterium
AAGGAACACCCGATCCTAGAGGATCGGCAACACGATGGAGAAGGGCTCGATGCGCGGAAAATATTCATGCCCGTGATCGTCATTGATGTGCTTAAGACCGCCCTCGCCCAGCCGGGTCGGCGCGCCCGTGCGGCTGCAATAGCCTTGGGTCGATTGCCATTGCGTGAGCCACGCGGCCTGCCCGGCAATGGCCAGCTCCTCGCGAAGCAGAAATTTGGCCGTCTCGCGCAGGGGCACATGCTGGCCGAACTCCTCAAAAACGGGATTGTGCGCGCGCAATGCCCAGCGCGGTGCGGCGCCATCGAGCCCGAGAAAAATCGGCGCCACGCCTTCAGGCCCAAAGCCGGTATAGCTCATGGGTAGCCAGCCAAGCCCTGGCGCAAAGCCGCTCTTCTCGATCAGCGGCGCGCCCTCGAAAACGGGCAGAAACTTCGCCTCGGGGTGCTCCAACGCTTCGGCGAGGAAGGCGGGGTCACGACGGGCATTGCCCGCCCGGTCGAGGGGGTTGCCGGTATAGGCGATCTTGCTGTGCTGAACCATCGCTGGGTTATGCGCGCTTCATGGGGCGGGTGAAAGACCAGTGCCCTAGCCAGAGAGACGCGGCCGGAATTTCGCACCTGCCAAACACGGCGTGCGATTTTCTGGAGGGCGAACGATCACGAAAGAAAATGCCCGCCTTGAAATGCGGATATGAGTTCGGAAGAAAATTGTACCTGCCAACCAGAACGAAAGCGGTCGGGATAAACCGTTTGAATGTGCGGCATTGCGCTTTGAAGGGCCCTAAGAAAAAGCTTCTGTTGTTCTTTTGTGCAAAAGGAACTTTGATCCGCAATCCGAACGAAATGTCGATTATTCCATTTCTCCGGATTGGCCGTGACCGGCACGCCGGCGCGAACGACTTTTAGTATCTTGGATTTCCGAAGTGAATCGACATCGTCGTCCGGATGAATACACCCAAAGCCGAAGCCAAAGTCTCCTTGGATAACCGCTATCCGATCAGAATCGTCGTGTCGGTAGTCGAATGAGACGTGGTGCACGAGAATACCTGATCGATTATCCTGGACCGCACATATACGGCCCGCGATTTCGCCCCAATCAAACTCGTCATCAACCACTTTATCTACCTGTTCAATTGTCACTCTCTCGCTGAGTGGGCCTCGCGCCACATCAAACGGATGGATGAATACCATCGACTCAAAGGGTACTCTTATCCTCGGTTGAAATTCCACGGTTGAAATCGCCCGATCATCTCGCGATATCAGCCATGGAAAGTCGCGTGGACGTGTTCCTCGCCAATCCGGTCAGGTCCGGAAGGAAGCAGCCGTAACGAGTTCCAACGCGGGTCGCGTCGGCTTTCCACCTTTTCCCCATGAGCATTTTCCGGTCCCTCGGCGTCATGCCGGGCGCGCTGCGGCATTTTTGATGCTGCTGCGCTGACCCGGCAGCTTGGTGTGATTTTTCCGTCCACACTCGGCGACCGTGCCTCAAATGCGCTGCCTGACGGCCCCCCGCCTGCGCTCAACCGACGTTTTTCCAGTATCAGAATGTATTCTTCTGTAATGAAATGTATCAGAGCAGCAGAAAATCTCGCGAAACATGTGCCTTCGGTAAACAAGATGCAGATGACACATTCATGACACAATCTCAGCCAGGATTTGTTCAGGTCAACGTTTGGAGAGTGCATCATGCAGCCCAATTATAAAACAACTCTATTTGCTGCCGCCGCAATTGTCGGAATCTGTGCAACGCCATCCTTCGCGGATGAGCTTGATCAAGCGCTCGCCGGCAAAGTGGTTCAGGGCCGCGTCGCGGGCGCGCCTGTCACCGGCCAAGCAGCAACGTCCACCTATAATGATCGCAGCTATCGCGGAGACGTCTATCGCCGTGATGACCGGCGATACGACGACGACCGTCGCTATTCGGGCGATCGTTATGGCCGCGATGACTATCGCGACCGGCGTTATGCCCACCGCGACGTCGATTGCATCTCCAATGGGCGCTACCGCCGCTGCGATATCGATACGCCCTATAACAGCATCACCTTCCACTCGCGGCTCTCCCGCTATCGCTGCCGAGAAGGCCTCGATTGGGGCCTCACGCGCGGCGCGATTTGGGTGAATAATGGCTGCGCCGCGCGCTTCACCATCGTGCTAGATGACAGGGGCCACCGCTATGATCGGCCGGGCCACGCTTATGGCTATAATGATCGACGTTACGACAGAGGGTATGATGATAGAGGTCGACGCTATGGGCGCCGCGACCGCGTCGAGACCTTAAGCTGCAGCTCGATCAGCCATCGCCGCAGCCTTTGCGAGATCCCTTATCGTGTGGACGATGTGCGAATCGTCGACCGTCACTCGAAAGCCTCCTGCCGCTATGGCAGCGATTGGGGCGTGGGCCGTCGGGGCATTTGGGTGGACAATGGTTGCCGCGCAACCTTCGCTTTCCGCATCGATGATCGGCGGGACCGGCGCTATGGCGGCTATTACCACTAAGCACGCATCGCAGCGCGAGGCGGTTTCCCCCGGGGCGCGCCTCGCGTAAGAGCAGCGGGTGACAGAAAAATCCGCTGCCCCCTACCAAGTTCTCGCCCGAAAATACCGCCCGCAGACCTTTGACGATCTTCTGGGCCACGAGGCGATGGTGCGTACCCTGCGCAATGCCTTTGAGGCCGACCGGATCGCCCATGCCTTCATCCTCACCGGGGTGCGCGGCGTGGGGAAGACGACCACCGCACGGATCATGGCGCGGGCCCTTAATTACGAGACCGACGAAATCGACCGCCCCACGGTGGATATGCCCCAAGAGGGCAAACACTGCCGCGCCATCGCCGAAAGCCGTCACCCCGATGTCATCGAGATGGACGCCGCTTCCCGCACCGGGGTGGGGGATATCCGTGAGCTGATCGAAGGCGTGCGCTATGCGCCGGTGGAAGGTCGGTACAAGGTCTACATCATCGACGAAGTCCACATGCTGTCGAACAATGCGTTCAACGCGCTGCTCAAAACCCTCGAAGAGCCGCCCCCGCATGTGAAGTTTATCTTTGCGACGACGGAAATCCGCAAAGTGCCGGTCACGGTGCTTTCCCGCTGCCAGCGTTTCGATTTGCGCCGCTTCGATCCTGAAACCCTGGCCGGGCATTTGGCGCAGATCGCGGAGAAGGAAGAGGCGGCCATCGCGCATGAGGCGCTGTTGATGATCGCGCGCGCGGCGGAGGGCTCGGTGCGCGATGCGCTTTCGCTCCTTGACCAGGCGATGATCCAGCATGCGGGTGCGCCGGTCACGGCGGAGGATGTCCGCGAGATGCTCGGCCTGGTCGACCGCACCCAAAGCTGGGCCCTTTTGGAGGCGGCGATGACGGGCGGCGCGAAAGCGGCGCTGGACTTGTTCCGTGAGCAGTATAATGCGGGCGCTGACCCCAGCGAGGTGCTGCGCGACCTTCTCGAAATCGTCCATCTCTTAACCCGCGTCAGCGCGGCGGGGACCGAAGCCGCCTCCCACGGCATTGCAGGGGAGTCGGATGCAGAGCGGGCGATCCAGCTGGCCGAAAGCGTCGCGCTGCCCGCCCTCACCCGGGTCTGGTCTTTGTTGATGAAGGCGCTCGAGGAAACCATGGCGGCGCCCGATCCGGCAGCCGCTGCCGAGGTGGGGCTGATCCGTATTGCGTATACGGCGCAATTGCCGACGCCAGAGGAGGCGCTGAAGGCGCTTTCGCAAGGCGATGGCGCGGCCAGCGGCGCTGCGCCTTCCGCACCGCCCCGTGGCGGGAGTGGCGGCGCATCGATGCGCGGCGGCGGGGCGGCGATGCACGCGGCGCCTGCCCGTCACTATGATCAGCAGCCGTCAGCCTCGCCAGAGGGCGCGCCGCGGGCCAGCCTATCCTCCCTTGAGGATATCGTTGCGCTTGCGGCACAACACCGCGATGCGATGCTCTGTGTGCAGCTTGAAAGCTATGTGCTGCCCGTATCCATGACTGAGGGGCGGCTCGATATCGCGATGCTTCCGTCCGCCCCGGCTGATTTGCCCGGGCGGCTGTCGAAATCGCTGAAGGAGTGGACGGGCCAGCAATGGATGGTCAGCGTCGTGCCAGATCCTGGCAATGTGAAAACCATCAAAGCGGCCCGCCTCGAAGCGGTCGAGGCCGATCCCATGGTCAAGGCGCTGCGCGACGCTTTCCCCGAGGCGAAGATCACCGCCATCCGTCCCCTGAATGAAAAGGGCGAGCCGGAGAAATGATCACGCCCGACCACCCACAGCTCATGGCGCGCTATAATCGCTGGCAGAATGAGAGCCTCATCGCCGCCGCCGACGGGCTCACCGACGAAGAGCGGCGGGCCGATGGCGGTGCCTTTTTCAAATCAATCCACGGTACGCTTTGTCACATTCTGTGGGCAGACCGCATTTGGATGCATCGCCTTGCGGGCTGGGAGAAGCCAGAGGAAAGCGGCATCGCCGCCTCCATGGGCGAGGGGCGCACTTGGTCAGAATATCAGACCCTGCGCCGTAAGGTGGACCAGCGCCTTATCGACTGGGCAGACGCTTTGACCGACGCGGACCTGTCAGGCACGCTCACCTGGTATTCTGGCGCAACAGGGGCGGAGAAGACGAAGCCCAAATGGCTCCTTGTCACCCATCTGTTCAATCACCAAACCCACCATCGCGGGCAGGTGCATGCGCTGCTCACGCGCATGGGCGCCCGCCCGGCGGACACTGACATTCCATTTATGCCAAACGAGTTTAACGCAGAGGAGAAATCCGCATGAAGAATTTTGGCGATATGATGAAGCAGGCGGCTGGCCTGCAACAAGAGCTCGAAGAAGTGCAGCAAACCATTGCGGGCATGGAGGCCGAAGGCGAGGCTAGCGCGCCTCCTGAGTGTAAGGACGTCCCTCGGGACATCGACATCATTCAAATTTAGGGGGGTCGCATTGATTTCATTTTTTTGTCTGTTCTTAATTTCTGTCAAGGAGATGATGATTTGGATGACGGTTCCAGGAATTGCTGCGCTATGGGCTAGTGGTGTCGAGAATATGTTTCTTTATTATATGGGATTTTTGCTTCTTTTTGTTCTGATTTACATGCTTTTATTGTACCTGCGCTTGCGCTCGTTTTTTGGGAAGAATCCGGGGCAGTTGGAGTATTATAGACAACAAACAACTATGGGGAAATTGGCTTTCCTCGATCGTTTTCCAAATGTGGCGGACGATCAAGCCTGAACAAAGCTATTGGATTCTGCACGTACGCAACTGAAATACGCGTGGCCATTTGCCTTATAATAGGCAACCTTAGTCTGCCGCCCTTTTGTCCAAGCGAAGAAACGCGAGAGGAGAAATCCGCATGAAGAATTTTGGCGATATGATGAAGCAGGCCGCTGGCCTGCAGCAAAAGCTTGAAGAAGTGCAGCAAACCATTGCGGGCATGGAGGCCGAAGGTCAGGCGGGCGCCGGCCTCGTCAAGGTGACCATGAATGGCAAGGGCTTTGTCTCGCGGGTGGAAATCGATCCCTCCCTCGTCGTGGCGGATGAAAAAGAGGTGCTCGAGGATCTCCTCACCGCCGCGATCAATGATGCGAAAGCCAAGCTCGAAACCCAAAGCCAAGAGCAGATGAAAGCCCTCACCGAAGGCCTGCCCCTGCCGCCGGGCATGAAGCTGCCATTCTAGTGGGCTATTCCGTCCGGCAACAAACCATTGGTATCATCGGCGGCGCCAGTGATGTGGCGACGGCTGAATATTACAAGCATCTCAACGCTGCCCAAAACGCGCATTTCGGCGGGTGGACGATCGCCGAAACGCTCATCGCCGGGCTCGATTTTGGGATGATTGAGGCCTGCGTGCGCGCTGGTGAGTGGGCCGCTCTCGAAACCTATATCGAAAGCGCCATGGTGCGCTTGCAGCGCGGCGGCGCTGATTTCGTCATCTGTGTGTCGCACACGCTGCACAAGGTGGCGCTGCCCGCATCAGAGGCGGTGGGCCTGCCGCTCCTCCACATCGTCGATCCCGCAGCCGAGGCGATCAGAGTGGCGGGGCTCACCAAGGTCGCCCTTTTCGGCACCAAACCGGTAATGGCCACGGATTATGTGCGTGACCGGTATAAAGCGCAGGGCGTCGAAACTGTGGTGCCCACGGAGGAGGAGCAGGTCGAGATTGATCGCATCATCTTCGATGAGCTCTGCCGGTTCAGCTTCACCGAAAAGTCGCGTGCGCGATATGTAGAGATCGTTCATCGACTCGCGCAGGAAGAGGGGGCGCAGGGCCTCATCATGGGGTGCACGGAAATCCCGCTATTGCTGCATCCCGGTGATTGTGGCGACCTCCCCCTGTTCGACACCTGTAGACTACATGCCGAGGCCGCCGCCGCGCGGGCGCGCGCTTAATTAAGAACCACCACCACCAGCAGCGTGTAGATCATGATCGCGGCTGCGATGAAGTAGGGATAGTACTTCCCGCCGAGCGAGGCGCGGGTTTGCTCCGATACGCGACCCAAAAGTTCCGGCCACGTATAAGAGACGAAATCGCCTTGCGACATCACCGTCATCAGATGGCCATCGGCATCCACCACGGGCAGGTGGCGGAAGCGCTCATTCGACATCATGCGCAGCCAGTCGATCAAATCGTCATCGTCTTTTGCCATTCGCAGGTTTGATGTCATCACATCCTTCAATGGTGTCGAGGATGGATCTTTTTGTTTGCCAACGACACGTTTGAGCAGGTCTCGTTCCGTGAAAATGCCAAGCGGCTTTTTCTCGCCATCGACGATGATCACAGAGCCGAAATCGCGCGCAGCCATCTCCCGCACCGCAACAGACACGTTCGTTTCTGGGGGGAAAGTAAGCGTTTCCCGCTTTTGCAAGAATTCCGGGCGTTCTTTCAGTTTCATCAGGCCGCTCCTTCGCGTTAGAAGGGAAGTAGGCTGGCGATGCGTTCTGCCGTGAGGCGAATGCCCGCAGGCCTTGACCAATGGGCGCGCAACGGCTCCCATTTCCAAAATTTTGGCTGTCGATGGGGCGCGCAATGAAAAAACATCTATCCACCTCTTTTGTGGCCGCGGCGGTCGCGATGAGCATGACGCATTCGCACGCGGCGGAGGCGCAGATTTCCCACGTGGTCCTTTTTGATCTCGTCGATGACAGCGAGGCCGCGAAAATCGCGCTGATCGAGGCGGCCAACACCTATCTCACCGATCATCCGGGCATGGTCTCCTATGCCGTCGGTGTGCGGCAAGAAGAGGCGAGCTCGCCGGTGAATATGGCCGACTTCGATGTGTCCTTACACCTCGTATTCGACAGCCAGGACAGCCATGCCGCCTATGATGTCGCGCCGCGCCATCGTGAGTTCATCGGCAAGATGCGCGAGAATTGGGAAAGCGTCCGGGTGATCGACACGGTGCTCGCGCCTTAATGCGCCTCACGTAAAAATATACGGATCGATATCTACCGTCTTACGGATGCTGCTGGGCAGCTTCACGCGGCGCATCCATTCGGCGAGCACGGATTGAATGGAAACGCGCCGCGTCGTCTTCACCAAAAACCGCAAGCGGTAGGTCCCCCGCAGACGATAAAGCGGCGCGGGCGCCGGGCCCCAAATCTCCACCCCTTCTGCCTGCGGCACGGCCCGGGCCAGCATCCGCGCGGCCTCTTGCAGCTTCGGCTCGTTCTCCCCGGCTAGAATCACGGCCGCGAGGCGCCCAAAGGGCGGAAAGCCCAGCGCCGCCCGGCCATCGAGCTCTGCGGCGGCAAAGCCGTCCCTGTCCTGCCGGGCGAGGGCGCCGATCACGGGGTGCTCAGGCTGGTAGGATTGCATCAGCACACGGCCGGCTTTTTCCGCGCGGCCCGCGCGCCCTGCCACTTGGCTCAGGGTTTGAAAGGTCCGCTCGGCGGCGCGGAGGTCCCCGCCCGCGAGGCCCAAATCCGCATCCACCACCACCACTAAGGTCAGTCCGGGGAAGTTGTGCCCCTTCGCCGCCGCTTGCGTTGCCACGAGAATGTTAATCTCGCCCTCGGTCATCCGTTTCAGGAGCGATCTGGCCGCCCCCGGCGCGATCATGGTGTCAGACGAGAAGATCTCCGTTGTCGCATCGGGCCAGCGGGCCATGGCTTCCTCGGCGATGCGCTCGACGCCGGGCCCGCAGGGGGTGAGGCTATCGGCGGCGCCGCAATGGGGGCAATGGTCGGGCTTGGGGATGGAATAGCCCGTGTGGTGACAAACCAGGCGATTGGAATAGCGGTGCTCCACAAGCCAGGTGTCGCTTTTGGGCGCGGTCATCCGTTCACCGCATTTCCGGCACAGCGTCACGGGCGCATAGCCGCGACGGTTGAGGTAAAGCAGCACCTGCTCAGCGCGCGCCAGCGTTTCGGTGATTTTCTCTATCACGGGCGGGGCCAGCCATTGCCCGCGCTCCGGCGGGGTCGCGCGCATATCCACCACTTCGCTATCGGGCATGCGCGCAGGGCCGAAACGGGAGGGCAGGCGAACAAAGCCGTATCGCCCCTCCTCCACATTGGCGAGCGTCTCCAGCGAGGGGGTCGCCGAGACGAGGATCACGGGGAACCCCGACAGCGCGCCGCGCGCCACGGCCATATCCCGCGCCTGGTACAAAACGCCGTCATGCTGTTTGTAGGCGGCCTCATGCTCCTCATCGACGACGATCATCGAAAGCTTCTGATAGGGGAGGAAGAGCGCCGAGCGCGCCCCCACCACCAGCCGGGCGGAGCCATCGGCAACGCGCTTCCACACCCTGCGTCGTTCCGCAGCCGAAACATCTGAATGCCAATGCGCAACGGGCGCGCCGAAGCGCTCTTCGAGCCGCTTGAGGAAGGGCAGTGTCAGCGCGATTTCGGGCAGCAGGATGCAGACTTGCGCATGCGGGTCGCGGGCCAGCGCCGCAGCCACGGCCTCGAGATAAACTTCCGTTTTGCCAGACCCCGTCACCCCGTCGATCAGCGTGGTGCTGTAGCCGCCCTGCTCGACAAGGCCGACCAAATGCGCGGCCGCCGCGCTTTGCTCAGGCGAGAGGGCGCGCCCTGGCCGGTTGGGGGCAAGCGGCGGGAAAGGCGGGTCCGGCTCGATCGGCACTTGGGTCAGGGCCCCGGCCTTCGCCAGCCCCCGGATCACGGCATCGCTCACCCCCGCTGCCTCGGCCAAATCTCGCGCGGTCATGGGCGTCTCGACCGGCGCCGCGTCTAAGGCCGCTTGCCGCTTGTCCGTCAGCTTCAGATCGCTCGGCACCTCGCAGGCCCGCACAAAGCCTGTCTTCGCCTGCACGGGCGCCAAGGCTTGGCCAGAGCGCATCACCATGCGCAACACGGCCCCGCGCGGAAACAACGTGTACTGCGCCACCCAATCGACGAAACGGCGCACATCGACGCTCAGCGGCGGGGTATCGAGCACGTCGATCACCGCTTTCAGCTTGGCATCGGCGACGTCGGCATCAGGCGCTTCGTCAAGCACCACGCCGATGCGCTCATTCGGGCCCAGCGGCACACGGACGAAACTGCCCGGCGGCGGCGCCTCGCCCGTCGCAATGGCATAGTCATACCCATCCCCAACGGGGAGGGGCAGGAGGACCTTCACGCGGGGCGCAGGCGAAAAAATTGTGGCGGTGCTCGACATGAGAGCTCAGGAGCGTAACCATAAGCGGCGGCGGGGGCTAGCGGCGCGAAACTTGCGTCGCGCGCGTGTGTTTGGGCTCTTCCGCGCGTGAGGGAAGTACATGAGTAAAGACGACAGCGTTAACGTCGCCGGGGGGCAGCGCACCTCATTTTTGAAACGTCGAGAAGTGCTCGCGGGCGGGGCGAGTGTTACCGCCGCCATCAGCGCCTCTCCTGCCATGGCCCGTTCCTGGTCCGATCACCGCGGCTTGCGCGGCAGATCCTGGGGGCAGAGCCACGAGGTCTTCGGCGATTTGTCGGTTCGCCGCGCGGCGGAGGCCTTCAAGCGCCAATTGATTGCTGCGCGCCGCTATCTGATCGGCGACCCCGGTCGCCAAGAGGTGAATGGCGACGATGCGGCCTATGACGATTACCGCGCCTCCTTCACCAAAACTCTGCCGCACAACGCGATCGGGGAAGTGGACCGCGAGGCCTATCGCGCGCTGCTCCGTGCGCTCCGCAGCGGCCAGTCGGCGGATTTCGAGCGCATTCCGCTATCGAGCGACCCGCATCGCACGCGGCGCCTGACCAATCCGCAGGCGGCCTATTGCTTCCCGCCCTCCGGGCCCGATAGCCAGGCGAGCCGCATGGCCCCGCCGCCCGCTTTTGTCAGCATCGATATCCAAGGCGAGATGCTGGAGCTTTACTGGAAGGCGCTGTTGCGCGATGTGCCCTTCGCCCGCTTCGGCTACAACCGCGAGGTCGAGAAGGCCCTCGCGGAGATCAACCGCTTTCCGTCCGTCGCCGGCGCCCCCGCGAGCGGCAAGCACACCCTCTCAACCCTCTTCCGTGGGGAGACGCCGGGCGACCGCACGGGCCCCTATATCAGCCAATTCCTGATCCAGCCGGTGCCCTATGCGGGTGGCCTGGTCGAGCAGCTTTATGCCGCCTCGCCCGCGGGGAATGACTATATGACGGGAGCGGAGGACACGCTTGCGGTCCAAAACGGGGCCGTGCCCGGCCGCACCCGTTTGGGCAGGGCGCGCTATATCGACAGCCCGCGTACCCTCGCGGATTATGTTCACACGGACTACTCCTACCAGGCCTATCTGACGGCGGCCCTCATCCTTTTGGGTTTGGGACCATCGTTTTTGGACCGGAACAATCCGGGGCGCCGCTCCCAAACGCAAGACACCTTCACCACGCTCGGCGGCCCGGATGTGCTGGAGCTGGTCGCCGCTGCCGCGAAACTGGCGCTTTCCGGGGCTTGGTATCAGAAATGGCTCGTCCACCGTCGCCTGCGGCCCGAAGCCTATGGGGCCCGCGTGGAAGTGCAGGGCCGGGGGGTCAAGGATTACGGCCTCAATCGCCTCCTTTTCGAGACGGACGCGCTCGGTGAGACCCGCAACCGGCAGGGCACCCGCCTCCTCAGCCAATGTTATCCCGAGGGCTCGCCCACGCACCCGGCCTATCCGGCGGGCCACGCCACCATGGCGGGCGCCTGCGTCACGGTGCTGAAGGCCTTTTTCGATGAAGACATGGCACTGCCGAACCCCGTCGAGGCGGCGCCCGGCGGCGGTCACCTCACGCCGGTCAGCACGACGCTCACCGTGGGGGGTGAGCTGAACAAGCTCGCCAGCAATATCAGCCTGGGGCGCGATTGGGCGGGTGTGCACTACCGCTCCGACGGCATAGGCGGCATGAAGCTCGGCGAGCAAATGGCGCTCGACCTCCTGGCCGACCGCTCGGCGCTTTATAATGAAGACTTTGGCGGCTGGTCCCTCACCACTTTTGAGGGGCGGCGTGTGACGATCGGTGGAGGCCGTGTTAGCTAGGCGGCATGTCACCGCCAGCGCCCCGCGTCCTCTTCGTTTGCCTCGGAAACATTTGCCGCTCGCCTGCCGCCCAAGGGGTGTTCGAAGCGCGGGCGAAGGCTGCTGGCCTTAAGGTCGAGGCCGATAGCGCGGGCACCGGCGCCTGGCACGTGGGCAAGCCGCCCGATGCGCGGATGATCAAGGCCGCCGCGCGGCGCGGCTATGATCTCTCCGCCTACCGCGCGCGCCAGGTCGACACCGGCGATTTTTATATGTTCGACCACATCCTTGCCATGGATGCGTCGAACCACGCCGACCTCCTCGACATTCGCCCACCCGATGCCACGGCTACGCTCACCATGATGCTCTCCCACGGCGCAGGGGGCGATGTGCCAGACCCCTATTATGGCGGCGCCGATGGCTTTGACCATGTGCTCGACCTGCTCGAAGAGGCGGTGGAGGGCCTGATGTCTACTGTTCAAGGGAGCCGCTAATGCCCCATCTCCTCGCCCTCGGCCTTGGCTATTCCGTTTCGCCGCTCGTCAATCACCTCGTCGCCAGGGATTGGGACGTGACGGGCACCACACGCAGTGAGGAGAAGGCCGAACGCTTCAAGGCAAAGGGCATCACGCCCCTTCTTTGGGCCGCGCCCGATCCCTTGCCCGAGCAGGCGGTGGCCGCGGCGGATGTGATCGTCATCTCCGTCTCGCCGGATGATCAGGGCTGCCCCGCCGCCCGCGCGGTGCCGGTCTCCGCGCTGAAGCCTGGCGCGCGGCTTCTCTATCTCTCCTCCACCGGCGTCTATGGCGATGCCGGGGGCGATTGGGTGGATGAGGAGACGCCCTGTGATCCGGGCACGGAGCGGGGCAAAAAGCGCCTTGTGGCGGAGGGCGACTGGCAGCGTCTGGCCAAGGCGGCGAATGCCCGGCTCACGATCTGTCGCCTCGCGGGGATTTATGGCCCCGGGCGCAATGCGGTTGAAAGTTTGAAGGGCGAAACGAATGGCAGCCGCGCGGGGCTTTCCCGCCGCATCATCAAACCGGGCCAGGTCTTCAACCGTATCCACCAAGAAGATATCGCGGGCGGGCTCAACGCCCTCATCCGCACCAATGATCCGCCCGATATCGTGAACTTCGCCGATGACGAGCCGTCACCGCCGCAAGACGTGATCGAATACGCCGCAAAGCTAATAGGCATCGATCCGCCCCCGGAGGTGCCGTTTGAAGAGGCGGAGATGAGCCCCATGGCCCGCAGCTTCTACGCCGATAACAAACGCCTGCGGAACGATCGGCTCAAGGCCCTGCCGGGGTTTCGGTTGAAGTTCCCGACGTATCGGGAGGGGGTGGGGGATATCGCTTCCGAATAAGGCTGCTCATAGACAATTCGCTGTTCCCCCAGAAGCCTATGGCCTTACAGAGTTCTCTGTGGAGATGAGCTAAGCTATTGAGCATTTAGGATGTGTCTCTTTAAAAATGCGTAGGATTTTTTTCGCTCTATCTCTGGAAAACGATGCGAAACGTCGGGAAAGTGCACCACTACATTATCAGGACTCTTATTTTTTAAATAATAATCGATAAACTGTCCAACAGCTTTCCGGGCGCTATTAATCGGAAAAATGTCATCATCGATCGGTGCGCTAAAAAATATCCCCGCTGGATAGATGCGCTCTGCAAGATCCCCAAAGTCGAAATCAAGGTTTGCTGGGTTGTTCTCATAAATATCTGCTATTTTTGGCATATACTTATCTGAACGAGACCAGCGCTCCAAAGAGCCACCGTGATATTCTGCAAACTCCGCAAAAGATCCAAGTCCGGCACTGCAGACCACAGCTACCGGCTCGCTGCTGTAGGCGGACAGCATCACAGCGTTCGTTCCGCCTAAAGAATGCCCGATGATGCCAACTTTCGAGCTGATAGCCGGCCATTCTTTTTTGACACAGTTCGCAAGGCAAACATGGTTCCAGATGGCCTTGGCCAGAACACTCTCATAGCCGAGCTTATACGGATCGACTTGATAGGAGCCAAACCCTGGATAGTCGACGCCTATCACAACAAAGCCTTCCGAAGCCAACTCTTCTCCATAAGCGAGTTGCTCGTCGCCTTTGATGCCAAAGGCCTCGGCACTCCCGATCGTTTCCGGTTCAGTCGTCTGATGGGCAATAAGAACAACCCCTCGATGGGGCTCGGCTGGAATAATTGCGCGACCCGGAACGTTGTCTTCTCCTTCGATTGAAAGGACAAAATCGACTGCTGAATAGCCTCGCCTGGTCACAGCGCCGCTATTGCTCCACTGCAATTTGCTGTCGCCTTCAGCCCGTCCGCGTTCGTTTGGTGAGACGGGTCCGATTACGTTTCGCCAGCCGCCAGTGAATGGTACCCCTCTCATTTGAGACGCTCTACAAGTTCGCAGTACTCATTCATCTCTTCACACGACGACACTTCAACAACAGCGTTGAGCAATGCGTTTTGATCGAGCGTGCGTTCGTGCGGTGACAGATCGCTATGCGCCTCTAAGCGGGCCTGAGCAATCGCATCGAATTCAGAAAGTGACATCTTTGTTCTGATCATTTGCGAGATTTTCTCTTCGATGAATTGAGCTTGTGCCCGGTCACCGTCGAGAAATACTCCTAAACCAGCAATTTCCTTTTGCGCATCCTCACCCATTTGATTGTTTCCAGCTCGAATGGGCATCATCATCTCAACGCAACAGTTCTGTGCGTGGTATGAGTCAGCGACGAAAGCATAGACGATCTGCTTAGGCCCCATGAAAAGCTTGAATCTGTCAGGGTATTTTTGAATCAGATAGCTGAGCTTCTCAGACCAAGCTTTCGTCATGAATGGGTTAGTTTGGATTCGCGTTATGATAAGATCGGGATTGTTGATGAGCGCAGTCTCGTGAGATTGTACATAGGACTTCATGTCTTCGATTTCAGCACGACTGTCTCCGATGACACCTTCACCGACGACTGTTACACTTCTTCTTGCGCGACCTAATTTTTCGTTGAAGGTGCGATAGAATGAATGGTTGGCATCATTGTTATGTCCTTCAATGCGAGGGAAAGGATGAATTGAGAAACGGTTCGAAACAAAAGTATCGAATTGTGTTTCGGTCATTTGCTTGAGTCGTTCCTTCGTGCCGTCATCGGTCTGCAAAATTCTCCGTACACCCTTTAAGCCGCCTCTCCATAAGAAGCCGATAGCGAACGAGATCGCCCCCACAATTAGCGAACTGATGATGGATAAGGAAAATTCTTCCACAACAATACACCCCCACTTGGTAGCCAGAACACGCTACACAGAGAGTGTATTCGGAAGCAAATTTCGTTCGTTTTCCAGCCGGGAACCTGAGCCCTTGACCCGTTCCAGATCCCTGCCTTCGCAGGGATGTGCGGCCCATGAAAAAAACTAATCCCCACACCCTCCATCTCCCCCATGTTCACCGCTATCGTATTGGGAGCGGGGCGGAGTGATATCGTCGTCACCCCGGCGCCGGAGGCTGCCGGGGTCCATGGCCTTAAATCTCACTCAAGACGAGCTGCCCAGACCGGATGATCGTGTGATGGATCCCGGGATGCTGCGCACCCGGGATGACAGATCTCCAACTCCCGCACATCCTCGCGAAGGCGGGGATTTGTCTTCGAGGTGCGGATCCCAGCCTGCGCAGGGATGTGCGGCGGATAAACAAACCAAATTCCCGCCCCCAACAATCACATAAAGAAAGCTTTATATCCTGTTCCCGGCCTGCTATGCGGCGGCACCGACGAGCAAAGAGAGGCCCCGCCGCCATGGATCAGGACTATATTATCAAGGACATTTCCCTCGCCGAGTTCGGCAATAAAGAGATCGAAATCGCCGAAACCGAGATGCCGGGCCTGATGGCGACCCGCGAGGAATATGGCGCGGCCCAGCCGCTCAAGGGTGCGCGCATCCCCGGCTCGCTGCACATGACGATCCAAACCGCCGTCTTGATCCAAACCTTGGAAGCCCTGGGCGCGGAAGTCCGCTGGGCATCGTGCAATATCTATTCAACGCAAGACCACGCCGCCGCCGCCGTCGCCGCCAATGGCACGCCGGTCTTCGCGGTCAAAGGCGAAACGCTGGAAGAATATTGGGAGTATGCGGATAAGCTGTGGGAGTGGCCCGATGGCGAGCTCGCCAACATGATCCTCGACGATGGTGGCGATGCCACCATGCTCATCCTGCTGGGCGCGGAAGCGGAGACCAACCCATCTGTGCTCGATAAGCCTGGCAATGAAGAAGAGCGCATCGTCTTTGAGACGATCAAAAAGCGCCTCGCCCGCGATCCTGGTTTTTACTCCCGCGTGAAGGCCAATATCAAAGGCGTGACCGAAGAAACCACCACAGGTGTCCTTCGTCTTTATCAGCGCGAGAAAAACGGCACGCTGCCTTTCCCCGCGATCAACGTGAACGACAGTGTGACCAAGTCGAAGTTCGACAACAAATACGGCTGTAAAGAATCGCTGGTGGACGCCATTCGTCGCGGCACGGATGTGATGATGGCGGGCAAGGTCGCCCTCGTTGCCGGCTATGGTGACGTGGGCAAAGGCTCTGCCGCCTCGCTGCGCGGCGCGGGCTGCCGTGTGATGGTCACCGAGGTCGACCCCATCTGCGCGCTGCAAGCGGCCATGGACGGCTATGAAGTCGTCACGATGGAGGGCGGCTGTCCGCGGGCGGATATTGTTGTCACCGCCACGGGCAATAAGGATATCGTCACCGTCGATCACATGCGTGACATGAAAGACATGGCGATCGTCTGCAATATCGGCCACTTC
>CAYFHK010000059.1:0-16073 GCA_964342585.1 uncultured Caulobacterales bacterium
ATCAACCTCTGGTACAGGGCCGCGATTCTGCTTCTTTGGCCCGCAATCGCCGCATCGAGTTCAAATTGACGGAACGCTAAGCGCTTAGCCGAAAAGAGCTTTTGCGGGCATGTGCGTCACGCGGTCACAATTTCGTCAAATACCCCTACCAATTGAATTTGTTTCGGCCATATAGTTAACAAGCGCAGCGGCCGAGCAGGCACTCTCTCCCTCTCCCCAGCCAGCTCGCTGCTTGCGATTGGGCTCGGGGCGTAACTCTCCCCCACCTCAGTAGTGTAACACCGAGCCCGCCCGGCCCGCTCCACACCAGAGCGGCCGGGCCCCTTTTTATCAGCTATCGGATAGGTCGATATTGGCCGCGGGGTTAAGCCGCTGTGTCGGACAGCCTCCAGTCAGGGCGCACGAAATGGCACGTATAGCCGTTCGGATATTTCACCAGATAGTCTTGGTGGAAATCTTCGGCTTCCCAAAATGCGCCTGCGGGCGCCAGCTCCGTCACCACAGGGCCCGGCCACTTACCAGACGCATTGACCGCCGCGATCACCTGTTCTGCTGTCGCCTTTTGCGCCTCATTGGTGAACCAAATCGCGCTGCGATACTGCGAGCCCACATCATTACCCTGACGGTTTTTCGTCGTTGGGTCGTGGATCTGGAAAAACCACTGCAGCAGCTTTTCGTAAGAGACCTTATCGGGGTCATAAACGATCTCGATCGCCTCGGCGTGACCGGTCATCCCAGTTTTCACGTCATTATACGTCGCATTGTCGTAGGCGCCGCCGGTATAGCCGACCCGCGTGCGCAAGACGCCCGGCACATCGCGGATGAGATCCTGCATCCCCCAAAAACAGCCGCCCGCGAGTAAGGCGCGTTCGGTGCGTGTTGCATCGTCCGTCATCAAATCACTCCTTCAATGTTTGCGTCAGCGTGCCGCGCCTGGATAGCGAAGCTTCGCCGCGAGACCGGTGAGCTTCTCAAAATTTGGCAGCACTTTATTGGCCTGCGCCTTCACTTTTTCGATCTGCATCACATTGTCGATGCGCTTATCGAGGAAGGCCCAGGTTTCCGCATACGGCACCTCGTCGCCCTCATTGGCTTCGTCGGCGAACCATCGTGCCAAGGTCGAGAGATAGACCCCGGTGAGCGTGGCCCGCTTGGTGTAGAAGTTCGCATCGAGCGAGCGGTCGCCGATCGCGCGCCACATCTGGTCGGCCGATCGCCAGGCCAGACGCTGCGCCCGCAGCGCATAAGGCGGAAGCGCCAGGGTCGCAGCCGCGCGACGCGCAACTTCACGATTGAAACCCAGGCCCTCTATACGGGTGCGCACAAGCCACGTGATCTTATCTCGGATCTTCCTGGGCTTTTCCTCCAGCGCATCCCACGCCGCGATCATCGCCTCGTCTTCCACCTGGGACCACAGATCGAGCACATCACCTATCCCACCGGGGAAGAGGCGTTCGATTTCTCCCGCCTCGATCTGCGCGTCGGCGAGGCCCACAGCGCGCGCGGCACGCTTCAGACATTGCGGCGTCCAGCCATCAAACGCCGCCTCAAACAGCATTTCATCGAGGAGGCTCCGGCGCAGCGTCTCATCGCTTAGGCCCTGATTATCGGTGTGTTCGGTTTCGCTCATGGGGAGGATATAGCGGCTTACGCCCTCAGTTTCGAGCGGGCCCGACGCCACACCAGAAGGCTCGACTTTGCCCCCTCCATCTGGTAGGCGGCCGCTTTCGAACACTTGGCCCCCGCGGCCCCGTAACCATATACGCTTGAGCGACAAACAAGGAGACCCGCCATCGTTACGATCGTTGTGCGCGACAATAATGTCGAGCAAGCCCTGCGCGCCCTGAAGAAGAAGATGCAGCGCGAAGGGACTTTCCGTGAAATGAAGCGCCGTAAGTATTACGAGAAGCCCTCAGAACGCCGTGCCCGCCAAAAGGCCGAGGCTGTGCGTCGTGCGCGTAAACTGCAGCGGAAGAAAATGCAGCGCGAAGGCCTCCTCTAGGGTTTTCTGCTCATTTCGATGTGATCGAGCCGCGGATTTCCGCGGCTTTTTCATTTTTGGACGGCTTCCCGTTCAATTTTGCCGGGCCGGCAAGAGTGGTTTGCCGCCGCACCTATTTTCGAAGGCACCCTTTGCCCCGACATGGATGTCAACGACGTTCAATGGAGGCAAAGATGTCGACCACTGCACCAACCATGACCACCCCCGCCCGCACGATCCCGGCGGAAGCGCTTGTTAGACGCCCTGCGGATGGCCGCGGGGGCGCCGATCACGGCTGGCTGAAAACCAAACACAGCTTCAGCTTCGCCAATTACTACGACCCGAAAAACGTGCATTTCGAAGCGCTGCGCGTCATCAATGACGACTACATTGCCGGCGGCGGCGGCTTTCCCATGCACCCGCACCAGGACTTTGAGATCTTCTCCTATGTGCTCGAGGGCGCGTTGCAGCACCGCGATTCCATGGGGAACGGGTCGATCGTGTCGGCGGGCGGCATTCAATACATGACCGCCGGTCGCGGCGTCCGCCACTCGGAGTTCAATCCGAGTGACACCGACACAACGCACATCCTGCAGATTTGGCTGATGCCGAAAGTCCGCGGGGCCGAGCCGCGCTATGAGACCCGCGATTTGAGCGAGGCTGAGAAACGAGGGCAGCTGGCCCTCTTTATCTCTGAAGATGGGCGTGATGGCTCAATCGAGACGCTTGCGCCAGCCGAAGTCTATGCCGGGCTCTTCGATGGGGATGAGGCGACGAGCTTCACCCTGAAAGAAGGGCGCAGCGGCTATCTCCACGTGGCGAGCGGCGCGGTTAGCGTGAATGGCCAACACCTCGAGGCGGGCGACGCGCTCGAGATCCACGCCGCCGGTGAGCTGACGATTTCGGACGGCGCGCACGCTGAAGTGCTGCTCTTCGACCTCGCCAAGCTGAACTAGGCTGGCCCAAAACTTGGTGTGCCCGGGCCCGGTCCGCCGGCCGGGCACACCGCACTCCCCCCGCGTTTATTGTTCGCTTTACATCTGTGTGGCACGAGGATCGTACCGGTTGGGAAGGGTCCTTCATGTCTGCTTGCGCCATTTGCGGTCACGAAACGACACCGTGGTTGCGGCAACCGCTCGACCCCAAGAAAAACGAACCCAGTCCCTACGCTGAGTTCGTGCGGTGTGGATCATGCGGGCACGGCGCGATGTTCCCTTTGCCGTCCCCGGATGAAATCCCCGGCTTTTATCAGCTCCCGCAATACTACACACAAGGGGATAGCCATATTGCGCCCCACCCTGCGACGTTGGCGGACAAAGTCCTCACAAAGCTCGCCTATCTCGCCGATAAGCGCGGCAACTTTGACCCCGCAGAGCTAAAGTCGCGATTGCCCGGCAATGCGGCGGCCCTCGACATTGGCTGCGGCGGCGGGGCGCTTCTGGAACAGTACCACGCGCTGGGATGGAAGGCTGTCGGCATTGAGCCCGATCCCGCAACCATCAGCCGAAAGAGCGATGCCATCGACGTGCACGCCGGCACGGGGGAAGATATTCCCGATGCGGTACGGGCCCGCCAGTATCAGCTGATTTCGATGACGCATGTGCTTGAGCATTGTATCGATCCGCTCTTGGCCCTGAAGAATGTACACGCGCTATTGGCGGATGAGGGGGTCTTTTGGTGTGAAGTGCCCAATGCGGCGTGCGTACACTTTGAGACGATGAATATCTGCTCAGAGAATTTCGACGCCCCGCGGCATCTTCATTTCTTTACGGAAGAGTCTTTACGCGTCGCCTGTGACGCGGCCGGTCTGGAGATCACTGAGACATACTTTTGGGGTCTGACCCGTCATCATAATCGCGACTGGCGGGAGTGGGAGAAGACCATTCACGATCGGACGCTCGCGCTTGACCCGACGGCTGCGCCGCCGCGCCACAGCTTTGGTGCGTCGGTCGCGATGCTGGCGCAGGAGGCGTTTGCCGCCCCGGCCCAGAAATATGATTGCTTCGGCGTTCTCGCAAAGAAGCGCTAGAGTTCCCTCTTAGAATCCGTAGCCAAGAGAGGCGCGCAACAGCGTATCCGTCGCTTCACGCCCCTCAGGCGGGTCGGTTTCGTGCTTCACTTCAAAGGAAAGCCGTGTGGAGATCGTCTCGGTGATGTCCGTTTTCACCGATGCGAGGGAAACGAAGGTTGTGTTTTCCGCCGTGTAGGTCGTGTCGAAATCGTGCTCGAGCGTGACATTCTCGCGCGGCACCCAATCGAATTCAGTGCCCGCGAACACGGCAAACTCGACGAGCGACCCATCTTCACCGGGATCAAGCGTTGCAGGATCAAGCTTGGTGTACCGAACACCTGGGCCAAGTGAGGATTGAAAGGCGATGTCCTCGCGCTCTACGAAATAATGGCTGACGCCCGCGCCTACGAAGGCGCGCTGGTCAAAGCCAGAAAACTCATCCTGGTCATAACGCACCCGGGTGAAATAGCTCGTTTTGTCAGCCACCTGCACATCGAGGCGATATTGCGCGAAGAAATTGTTCTGCGTGTCCTCGGTGAACTCCTCGCCCGTATCATCGGTCGTCGTCGCGCGGGCATAGTTCGCAGCCCCCGTCAGGGCGTGAGAGTACCGTCCCAGAATACGCCGGGCCTCGGCACGCAAGCCCAGCACGGTGTTTTCGGTATTGCCCGTTGCCGAGGAGGCGGAAAATTCAACCAGACCGTCCCAATTTTCGGCGCCTTGGTCGCTGACGTCGTTCGCCGCAACGGGCTGCGCAGCTGCCAAACCGGCAATGGCCCCAACAGTCCCAAAAACTCTTTGCAATTGCCTACTCCGAACAAATGACAAAGGGGCGCGGCTAACATGATTTGCCCTGTCGCCCAAATTCGGCCCGGCCACATAAAGAAGCCCCCGGTGACAGCGTCACCGGGGGCTCGTTTGTGTCGATCACGGATGAAGTGATCAGTCTTTTTCTTCGGTCTCGCGAAGCGCAGCGCCGAGAATATCGCCGAGCGAAGCGCCGGAGTCGGCAGAGCCGAACTGTTCGACAGCTTCTTTTTCCTCGGCCATTTCGCGGGCTTTGATCGAGAGCGAGAGACGACGTGATTGCGCATCAAGGGCGACGACACGGGCATCGACCCGGTCACCAACGGCGAAACGCTCTGGCCGCTGCTCATTGCGATCACGCGACAGGTCCGATTTGCGGATGAAGGCTTTCGGGCCGCCTTCGCTGCCGACGCGCACTTCGATGCCGCCATTTTCGACCGCGGTGACTTCGCACGTGACGTCATCGCCGCGCTTCAGCTCACCAATCGCATCCATCGGATCGTTGGCAACCTGCTTGATGCCGAGCGAGATGCGCTCTTTGTCCGGATCAACGTCCAGGACCTTGGCTTGCACGACCTGACCTTTTTCATAGTCTTTGATCGCATCATCGCCAGAGCGTTCCCAATCGAGGTCTGAGAGGTGGACCATGCCGTCCATGTCCTCATCGATCCCGACGAACAGACCGAATTCGGTGATGTTCTTGATCTCGCCTTCGATGACCGAGCCAATCGGATGGCGTTCAGCAAAGCTCTCCCAGGGATTGGACAGCGTCTGCTTCAGACCAAGCGAGATACGACGTTTTTGCTCGTCGACTTCGAGCACCATGACGTCGACTTCTTGGCTCTGGCCGACAATTGAGCTTGGCGGCACGTTCTTCTTGACCCACGACATCTCTGAGACGTGGACGAGGCCTTCGATACCATCTTCCAGCTCAACGAATGCACCGTAGTCGGTGATGTTCGTGACCTTGCCGTGGAACTTCCCGCCGATCGGGTATTTCGCGGCAACGCCTTCCCACGGATCAGGCTGGAGCTGTTTCATGCCCAGTGAGATGCGCGAGGTTTCTGGATTGATCTTGATAATCTTGACACGAACGGTGTCGTTGACATTGAGCACCTCTGAGGGGTGGTTCACCCGGCTCCAGCTCATGTCTGTGACGTGCAACAGACCGTCAACGCCCGGCGCGAGTTCAACAAATGCACCGTAATCGGTGATATTCTTGACGACGCCATCGCGCTCATCACCCTCGTTCAGGTCACGGACGACCTCCTGACGATGTTCAGCACGATCCTCTTCAAGAACGGAACGGCGAGACACGACGATGTTGCCGCGGCGCTTGTCCATTTTGAGGATTTTGAAGGGCTGGGTGATGTTCATCAGCGGCGTGGCGTCGCGCACGGGGCGGATGTCCACCTGGCTGCCTGGCAAGAAGGCCACGGCCCCGCCAAGATCGACGGTGAAGCCGCCTTTGACGCGGTTGAAGATAACGCCATCGACGCGATCTTCGTCTTCGAAGCTTTTCTCGAGGCGTTCCCAAGCTTCTTCGCGGCGCGCCTTGTCGCGGCTGATGACAGCCTCACCATGCGCATTTTCCACGCGCTCGATGAAGACATCGACTTGATCGCCAATGCTGACTGATTTGTTCGAGCCCGGATCAGTGAACTCGCGGAGCGGAACGCGACCTTCGGTTTTCAGACCGACGTCGACAATCGCCATATCTTTTTCAATACCGGTGATCACACCTTTGACCACCGTGTGCTCGAAGCTGTCTTGATCGACGACGGAGGCTTCGAACATTTCCGCGAATTCGTCGCGGGACGGGTTAAGCGTTTCGGACAAAATGTTCCTCGGGTTGGCGGCTTCGCCGCCGGGTTCGGGCCCTTCCCTTCTCGACCATCAAAGGGGGCGGGCGTTACTTGAATGAAACGACATAAGCGCATGCGAGACCGTCGGGATAACATCGCCACCGACAGGAAATCACACCAAGCTTTGCGCGTTTCTCCTTCAATGGCCCGAACGAACTCGCGACGCCGTGCCGGGTCGCAGTGCGGCGCGCTTTAGCACTTGACGTGGGTGACACAAGGGGGGCGGCCACCTGGCCGGCAGATTCCCGCTAAAGCCGCGTTTCTTGATTGATGCGCAAGGTTTCGGCGATCGAGAAAACCTGCTCCAGGTCTGCCGAAAGTGCCGCCAAGTCCTTCGATAGATGATCTGGGTCCTGGACATTCCGGACTTCGAAAAGGTTGCTCGCGCAAGGCAGCATGATGAGAAGACGATCGTCATAAAAGGCGAGATGCATCGGCTTTTTGCCGCCAAATGCGCTTTCATGGAGCTGCGCCAGCCGTCTGACGCGCTCCATGAAGGTGACTGTCAGCAAATAGCGCGCCTCGATCTGGTCGGTGCTGAAGACTTCGAATTGCCGTTCAAATTCTGGATCTTCGAGACGGACCCGCTCGAAAGTCGACGCGAGCGCGCCGAGAAAATTGAAGACGCCTTTATCTGGCTTCACGATGGTGTGGCCGTGAAACGTCTTGTGCATGCCAAACCGGCAAATCAGCCCGCGAAAGGTCGTGACCGTCCGGCGACGCTTCCCCGAGCCTCGCTTCTCCGTGAAGTGCGCTTCTGAGATCTCCACGGGAAGGCGCTGCCAGGTGCCGGTGATGTAATCCTCGAATTTGGCCTTTTCATAGGAGGGCAAGATGCGCGATCGGCGCAAGGACCTGATATCGAACCGCCCCTTCTCCTCAAGGTGAAAGTCGTCACCGTACTTTTTCAGCACGCTCGGGAACGCCTCGCGCTTCACCAACGATTTATACTGACCGATAGGGATCCGCGTCCACGGCCAGGCAAACGCTGCCCCGATCAAGGGAAACATGCTCAGGTCACGATCAAGGCCGGTCGAATAAACGATCGCCACCCAAACGAGCACGGCGGCCGGTACGATCAACAAGAAAAGCCGAACTCGGCGTCCCTGCCGCTCAAACGCCAATTGTCTTTCAGGCTCGAACCGCGCTTTGAGATCGGAGAGATCTGCAGAAAAGCTCGTGCCGCCCGGATCAGCGGAGATAGTCATCGGCGTTGATCGGTGCCGCGGCGCCTTCGCTTGCCTCGAAATATGGCATCGGCCTGATCCCGGCCATCGCGGCGATCCGGTCGCCTGGGAAGATCATCTTGTTATTGAGGTCCGTCACGGCCGCATTGTAGAAGCGCCGTGATGCCGTGATCTGTCCCTCGGTTTCTTCCATGGCGTCCATCGCTTCGCGCATCGTCGTGTCGGATTTGAGGTCTGGATAGGCTTCGACCTGAACTTTGAGCTGCCCCATCTTGGCGCCCAATGCGTCGGCGGCGGCGAGGTGCTCTTTCACCGCTTGCTCATCGGACCGGTCATAAGGCTTCGTCGCCGCCGTTCGGAGCGCGGTGATCTCAGCCATCAATTGCGCTTCATGCTCCATGAAACGCTGAGCGGCACGCAGCATATTGGGGATGAGGTCAGCCCGCTGCTGCAAATGCGCATCGATACCGCTAAGCGCTTCTAGCGCTTTGTTCCGGGCACCTACGATCTGCGTGTACCAGATATAGCCGATGAGCGGGACGGCGATGATGGCGAGGAGGAGGATGATTTCCATGGAGATGTGCCTTCCCGCGAATTGATGAAGGGTCTGTCACTGCTGCTGTATTGCGCGGTCAACAAAGCGGCAGGCACGGCTGAACACCGAATCCGCGTCCATCGTGGTCGTGTCCATGATCTCAGCGTCTTCCGCGGGCCGCATCGGCGCCGCCTCGCGCCCCGAGTCGCGGGCATCGCGGCGTTTGATGTCCTCAAGCGTGCCCTCATAGGTGAGTGAGCTGTCGCCCCGCTGGGAGAGATCAGCCCAGCGCCGGCGGGCCCGCTCCTCGGGCGTGGCCGTGATAAAAAACTTCACATGGGCGTCGGGGCAAACGACCGTTCCAATGTCGCGCCCATCGAGGACCGCGCCGCGCATTTCCCCTGGAGGCGTTGAGGCAAAGCGGCGCTGATAGGCGAGCAGCGCACTGCGCACACCGGGCAGCGCGGCCACCAGCGAGGAGGCGCGGCTAACATCGGGTGAGCGGATGTCCGCATCGTCGATCATCTCTAGAGAGAAATCGCGCGCCATGGCCTCAGCGTCGGCGGCATTGCGCGGGTCGAGATTATGATTGAGCATCAGCCAGCCAACACCGCGATAAAGAACGCCCGTGTCGAGATAGGCGAGGTCGTAATAGCTGGCGAGGCGCCGCGAGAGCGTGCCTTTACCGGAAGCGGCCGGGCCATCAACGGCGATGATCAGCGGGTTGGGCGACATCGATTTGCTTTAAAGCCGATCCCATCTTTGCCGCCAAGCCCCGCAGCGCGACACCGCGAAGCACCATAAACGATGCAAAAAGGCAGGCGAATTTTCATAATTCAATGCGATTAAAAGGCTTTCGCGACTAGTTTTTCGAGTGGTGCTATTTTTTGGGCTGCTTTCTTGGACAAGGGGGATTTTACAATATGCGGATATTCAGCGCGATCTTCGCGTCACTTCTGGCTCAAGGCATGTCAGTGACGGGGGCCCATGCGTGGGACCTCAACCCCTATATCGGGGTGAGCTACAATGTGGTGGACATCGAAGCGAAAGAGTTGATCGGTGTAAGCCCTAAAAACCATTCTGCATCGACCCAAGTGGGGATCTCGCTCACCCCTTATTTTGGCCTCGAAGCCGAATGGGGAAATGTTTCCGAACCGGTTGGCGAAACCGTCAATGGGGTGGACATCTCGGTGGACATCACCAAAGCCATCGGCCTTTACGCGAACGCAACGTTGCCGCTGACGGAGCGCCTTTCGGTCTACGGCCGCGCCGGCGGCATCACCGCGGCAACCGAAACCACCTTCACCGCCCCGGGCGTTGGCCGCCTCGAGGTGGACGACAATCTCGACGGTTATAGTGTCGGCGTCGGCACCACTTACGATCTCACGAAGCGGATTGCGCTGCGCGGCTTTTATACCCGCGCAGAGTTTTCCAATGCCGCGACCAATACCTTCAGTCTCGGATCGATCTGGCGGTTCTGATCACTCAGCCAAGGTTCCCGTCAACGTCCCATCAATCAGGGTGCCCACGACCTCGACCTCATCCCACGGGGTTGTGAAGGGGTCTGCGGAGAACACAGTGACGTCCGCGCGATAGCCAGGCGCGATCTGACCGATCGCGTCTTCTTCGAAGACAGCGAAGGCGGCACTCGTTGTGAAACTGGCCAGCGCCTGCTCCGGCGTCAGCGCGTATTCTGGGTGCCAATGATCGTCTTCGAAACCGTCGAGCCCCGTGCGGCGCGTGGCGGCGTGGATTTCGATGCGCGGATCGCCAACCTCGACAGGGGCATCTGAGCCGCTGACGAGCACGGCCCCGCTATCCACAAAGGGCGCCCAAGCATAGGCGCCGTTCAGCCGCTCCTCGCCGAGACGGTCCTTCGCAAACAACAGATCGCCAATGGCGTGGCTTGGCTGCATGGAGGGGATGATCCGGCCTTCAGCGAACAGATCAATCTCGCTTGGTCGCACGACTTGGGCATGCTCAATGCGCCAGCGGCGATCATTGTCGTCGCTCAAAAGCTCTTGATACCAAGACAAAAC
This sequence comes from uncultured Caulobacterales bacterium, assembly GCA_964342585.1. GTDB lineage: Bacteria > Pseudomonadota > Alphaproteobacteria > Caulobacterales > Parvularculaceae > Parvularcula. Next base: position 10,426 of record CAYFHK010000059.1, read on the forward strand.
GAGTGAATTGCCGCGATCGCCAATGGCGTGGGTGGCCACCTGAAGCCCAGCGTCCAGCGCCTTTGTCATCAGCGAAAGGGCGTCTTCTTTTTCAATGAGCTGCAGGCCAAGATTGCCCGGATCATCCGAGTAAGGCTCGAAGAGGAGCGCGCCGCGCGAGCCAAGCGCACCATCCACATAGAGCTTAATGCCCATATTGCAGACGAGGCCGGTCTCATCGCACCCGGCGGCGCCTTCGGCCAGTCCCTCGAGACCTTCCGCATCGAGATAGTTGAAGACGCGGATGGGGAATTCCCCACTCGCCGCCAGCGCGGCCATCATTACCGGTTCCTCTGGACCAACCGACATATTGTGCACGGCGGTCCACCCGCGCGCGGCCATCACTTCTGCGCCTCTTTTAAGGCCCTCGCGCTTGCGGTCTTCAGTCATTTGCGGACGTAGATCCGCAACAAGCCTTTGCGCAGTGTCGATCAGTAGGCCTGTCGCCTCGCCCATCTCATCGCGCACGATGAGGCCGCCTGCGGGGTCTTCTGTTGACGCATCAATCCTCGCTGCGCTGAGCGCCGCGCTGTTCACGACCATGGCGTGACCATCGGCCCGCGTGAGCAAGACTGGGCGATCGTCTACAACCTCATCGAGATCCTGTTTCGTCGGCATACGGCCTTCTGGCCAGCCAGTTTCGATCCAGCCGCGACCATAAAGCGTCTCGCCCGCATCCAAACCTTCGGCGGCCGCGGCAACCTTTGCCTTGAGCGCTGTGACAGAGCGCACATCGTCAAGGTTGAGCGTCATCTCGCGAAGGCCAATGCCGAGCAAATGCGCATGCGCATCATGCAGACCCGGCAGCGCCACAGCACCTTCGGGCAAGACGATGCGGCAGGCCTCGGGCACCTCATCTGCGATGGTGACATCGCCGGCCGCAGTGAAGACGCCGCCTTCAAAAAGGGCGGCAGCGGCCGCCTCGCCGGGTGCAGTAGTGATGTCCCCGATAAGGGCGCGCACCGAACAATCTGTTTGGGCGGCGGCAGGCCCAACGCTCATCGCCAAGGGGCCAAGAAGCATCGATACGAGCACGGCGTTTGTTTTTGTTGATGTCATGGTCATTCTCCTCGATACCCTCAAACAGCGCGGCAGTGACTATAAATCCGCGCCGACGGCGTCCGCCACGGTCGAGAACCCGTCGAGCGCCAAGCGCTCTTGCAGCCCCTCAAGGATGTGGCCCACCAATGTCGGGCCTTTATAGACCATGGCGGTGTAGAGCTGAAGCAGCGACGCCCCTGCCCTGATTTTCGCGTAGGCGGTGTCGGGGCATTCAATGCCGCCAACGCCCACCAGCGGCACCTCACCGCCAAGACTTTTGGCGAAATCGCGCAAAAGTTCCGTTGACGGCGCAAAGAGCGGACGCCCCGAAAGGCCCCCGCGTTCTGAGGCGTGCGGGCCCAGATCATCTGGCCGCGCCAATGTCGTGTTGGAAACGATCAAGGCATCGAGCTTTACCCGTCGCGCCACCGCCGCAATGTCCGCTTTGTCTTCATCGGTGAGGTCAGGCGCAATTTTCAGGAAAACCGGCACGGGCGTGGCCTGCGCCTGACGCACCTTGCGGATGATCGCCTCGAGGCTTTGAGGATCCTGCAAGGCGCGCAGACCCGGCGTGTTGGGCGAGGAGACATTGACCGTACAAAAATCAACGAGAGGGGAAAGCGCGGCGGCGCAGATGGCATAATCCGCTTCGCGGTCATCGCTGTCTTTATTTGCGCCAAGATTGATGCCGACAATACCGGACCGCGTCCTCCGCGCTTCGAGGCGTGCGCGGATCGCCTCAAGGCCGTCATTGTTAAAGCCATAGCGGTTGATCACCGCCCGCGCCTTTGGCAGCCGAAAGACACGCGGCTTGTCATTTCCCGCTTGGGGTTTCGGCGTCACCGCGCCGACTTCAACAAAGCCAAAGCCAAGCTTGAGTAAGGCGTCCGGCACACGCGCATTCTTATCGAACCCCGCCGCCAGCCCCAGCGGATTTGGAAAGTCGATGCCCGCGATTTGGGTGCGCAAGGAGGGGTAGCGATCCGCCGCAAACCGCGGATGAAGCCCCATCCCTAATGCCTGAATGGTCAGATCGTGCGCCTTCTCCGGCCCAAAGCGGCGCAGAAGGTGCGTGCCATATACCCAGAGGCTCACTGGATCGCGCCCTCTTCCACCGTATACAACCCATCGACACTGCGACTGACGGACAAGAGGTGGCTTGCCGCCTCAACCCGGGCAAAGCCGTAGAAATGCGGAAACGCCTCCCCGCCGCGAGAGGCCTCCCAAACGAGGCGGTCGCCCAAATCGTCGGGCGCAAACCCCACCGCGAAAAGATGATCGTGTTCGGCGTAATGTTTCGCCGCCGTGCCGAGGACTTGATGCGGCGCAGAGAGATGGAAGAACCCATCGCGCTCATCATCGTCATTATACAGCAGGAAGTTTGAAGCGAGGCTCATCCGCCATCCCTGCGGCGTCATCAACCGATACACCAACTCTTCGCGGAAGCTCATGCAGAAACCCGGCTCCGGCGGCGGCGCACGATATTGGTGGTGCGTTTTTCGACTTCCTCGATGACGGTTCCCGCCACATCTTTGCCTGAGGCTTGCTCGATGCCCTCAAAACCGGGGCTCGAATTCACCTCGAGAACTTTCGGGCCGGTGTCAGACCGCAACAGATCGACGCCCGCCATGCCAAGACCCAGCGCTTTCGCCGCGGCCACCGCCGTCTCGCGCTCTTCCTTGCTGATCCGTACACGGGAGGCCGTGCCGCCCTGGTGCAGATTTGAGCGGAATTCGCCAGCCGCCGCCGACCGTTTGATCGAGGCGACGACCTTGTTGCCGATCACCAGACAACGGATATCCTCACCGCCTGCCTCTTTGACGAATTTTTGCACAAGGAAATCGGCCTTCAGCCCACGGAAAGCTCCGACCACCGACTCGGCAGCCTTTTTCGTCTCCGCCAGGACAACGCCCTTGCCTTGGGTCGATTCGAGCAGCTTCACGATGATCGGCGGGGCGCCCATCAAATCGATCAGGTTCTGGGTGTCCTTGGGCGAAGAGGCGAACGCCGTTGTGGGCATGCCGATGCCTTCACGCGCTAAGATTTGATGCGCATACAGCTTATCGCGCGAGGCCGTGATGGAATCCGACCGGTTGATGCAATAGCTGCCAATGGCTTCGAACTGGCGCACAACGGCGGTGCCATAGGAGGTGATCGACGCCCCAATGCGCGGGATAATCGCATCGTAGAACGGCAGCGCCCGCCCATCATAATGCACCTCCGGTCGGCCCGCATTGATCAGCATATAGCAGCGGCGCGTATCGATCAGCTCTGTCACGTGCTCCCGCGCCTCGGCCGCTTCGACGAGCCGACGGGTGGAGTAATTGTCAGGCTCACGGGTCAGCACGGCGATGCGCAATGAGCGCCTGGTCGGCACTTTCGTTTTGATCTTGTCGTAGACAGAGTAGTCAAGTTTCTTCTGCGCGCAGGAAACGGTGGGATAGACCTTGGGCTCTGAGTCAAACGGGAAGGCATTCAGCGCCTGACGCCCCAGCAACATGTGAAAGCTCATCCCCTCCCGGTCGGTCAGCGTCAGCTGGATCGGCCATTCAAAATCCCCCACCTTGATGGGGGTTTCGATGACATAGCGCATCTCGCTTTCACCATTCGAGCTGGTCACCTCGCGGCGATCGATGATGTCTGCGGAGCAATAAATTTCGACTTCGGGTTTTTCCGGAATGGGATGAACACCAAAGCGTATCTTTGGTTTTTTCGCCGATCCAAACGGCTCAACCGAGAAAGCGTGTAGCGCGGAGGTTCGCGCGCCGGTATCCACTTTCATCTTCAGCGCAGGCAGGCCCAATGTCGGCAAGCCGCACCACTCTTCCCATCCCAGATTAAAATCGGTGTCTGTCACTCAATCTCCTCAAGGGTCATATGACGTGCCCGCGCAGCATGCTCGATCGCTGCAGCGCCCTCATCATCGACCTTGAGCGCATCACGGATCAATTCGAGGACGCGGATCTCCGTCATATCTAGATTCTCATCGGCGGTGACCACATCCACGACGGCAGCGTAAGCCGTCTCGACCAGATGTTTGGGCAGCGCCGCCGCGGCAGACGCGATCAAGCGGTGAAGCCCGCCATCGCCAGACATGACCATTCCCGCCTCTTCGGCGGTTTTCACCAGGGCGTCTTCATCCGCTTCTGAAAACAGCGGAAATGACCGCACAACACGTCCGATCGTGCGCAACTCTGCTTCCTTGATGTCGCCGTCTGAAGCGGACGTCATCACCATGAGATAGATAATCGCCTCTTGGGGCGTCAAATTGACAAGGGATTCAGCCATAGCGCTTGCTCTTCTTCCGCTAGTGCGCTTGCTAAGCGGCCTTGCGCGCCGCCGCAAACCATAAGTTCCGAACACGCAACCGAGAAAGGCGACCCCTTCCGTGACCCCACGCGATTTCACCGATGACGATTACGCAAATGCGAAGTCCTGGCCCTTCCAAGAGGCACGGGCGCTCGTCAAGCGGCTGGAGAAGGTGGAGAAGGATACGCCGGTCGTCTTCGAGACGGGCTTTGGGGCCTCCGGGCTGCCGCATATCGGCACTTTCGGCGAGGTCGCCCGCACCACCATGGTGCGCCGCGCCTTTGAAGCGCTGACCGGCCGCCCGACCCGGCTGATCTGCTTTTCCGACGATATGGATGGCTTACGCAAAGTCCCGACGAACCTACCACAAGCCGAGATGCTCGAGGAAAACTTGCAGCGGCCGGTGAGCGCGATCCCCGATCCGTTCGGCACCCATGAGAGCTTTGCCGCGCATAACAATGCGATGCTGCGGCGGTTCCTCGACCGGTTTGGGTTCGATTATGAGTTCAAATCGGCGACCGACGAATACAATTCGGGCCGCTTCGACACCATGATGTTGCGGGTGCTCGAGGTCTATGACCACATCATGGACATCATCCTGCCCACGATTGGGGAGGAGCGCCGCAAGACCTATTCGCCCATTCTGCCGATCAGCCCGACAAGTGGCCGCGTGCTCTATGTCCCCATGCTCGACCGCGACCCGGCGACCGGGGCCATCGTGTTCGAGGACGAAGACGGCACCCGCACCGAAGGCAATGTCAAAGCCGGCGGCGCCAAGCTGCAATGGAAAGCCGATTGGGCGGGCCGCTGGTACGCCCTGGGCGTCGACTATGAAATGTCGGGCGAAGATCTGACCGAGAGCGTGAAGTTGTCGAACCGCATCGTCAAAGCGCTGGGCGGCGAGCCCCCGGCGGGCTTCCAATATCAGCTCTTCCTCGATGAGCACGGCCACAAGATCTCGAAATCAAAAGGCAATGGCCTGACCATCGATGAATGGCTGCGCTATGCCGCGCCAGAGAGCCTCTCGCTCTATAATTTCACGGCCCCGAAAAAAGCCAAGAAACTCTATTTCGACATCATCCCCAAGACCGCGGATGAGTATTGGACGCATGTGGCGAAGTTCCCCGAGCAGGATGCCGCCAAGGCGCTCGATAACCCCGCCTGGCACATCCATGGCGGGGAGCCGCCCACGGTCAGCCCGCCAGTGAGCTTTGGCCTCCTCATGAATATCGTCGATGCTTCGGGCACGTCGGATGCCG
>CAYFHK010000060.1:0-8576 GCA_964342585.1 uncultured Caulobacterales bacterium
TTTGAAAAGGCAGACTACAAACTTCAGCCGCTGTTGCGCGAAATCGCCATGAGCGACGAGTTCTACGCCGTCAGTCCCCCATCTATGCCCGCCACAACGGCGGCCAAATCCTTGTCATCGGAGGAAAGTTCGTCATGATCCGGACACTTCGTCAGCCCCTTTCGCGTCGCACGCTGCTTCGCGGCGGCTTTAAAGGCAGCGCTATCGCCCTCTCCCTGCCATGGCTTGAATGCATGATGCCCAGCGCTCTTGCGGCCAGCGGCAGCGCCTATCAGCCGCCGCTACGGTTCGGCACATGGTTTTGGGGGTGCGGCGTGACCCCTGGGCTGTGGACGCCAAAGGCCAAGGAAACAGGCGGGTACGAACTTTTCCAAGAGAGTGCGCCCCTGGCACCTGTCATGGAGCATTTGAACTTCCTCACGGGATTTGATGCCATCCTCGACGGTCGGCCGAACCACGTGCATGTCAGCGGCACGTTCAGCATCCGGTCTGGCATCGCGCCGCTGAAGTTCGGCAAGATGGAGGGGCCCACCTTCGAGACCAAAATCGCCGACCACCTGGCGGATCGTACACGGTTCAAAACGCTTGATTTCACGGCGACTGGGAACCCGGCTGACACCTATAGCTACCGCTCACCCGATGTGCGCAACACGCCCGAGACCTCGCCCATTGCGATGTATGATCGGATTTTTGGTTCGGGCTTCCGGCGCCCAGGCGAAGGCGAGTTCACGCCCGATCCGAAAGATTTGAGCCGCCTCAGCGTTCTGTCCGTGGTCAGTGAGCAGCGTCGTGCGCTGGAGGCGCGGCTCGGCACTGAAGATCGTCAGCGTCTTGATCAATATTTCACATCGCTTCGCGAGGTGGAGCAGCAAGTTGCGCTACAAACCGAAGAGCCGGTGGTGCCTGAAGCGTGCGTGATGCCAGGGCGTCCCGATGAAGGCGAAGCGAATTATGATGTCGCCAATGTGCATCGCAATCATGAGGTGATGGCGCGACTGTTGGCTCTGGCGCTGGCATGCGACCAAACGCGAAGCTTCAACGTCTTGTTCTCGAACTCTGCATCGAACCTGCACCGGTCTGGCGAGGCGAGCAGTCATCACCTCTTCACCCATGAGGAATTCACGGATCCAGATCTGGGTTATCAGGTGGAAACCAGCAAATTCGTCGTGGAAAACATGAAGGGTTGGGCGACCTTCGTTGAAACGCTCGCCTCCATTCCGGAAGGCGATGGCACGCTGCTCGATAACACGCTCGTCATGGCGCATTCCGACACGTCTTGGGCGAAGATCCACGCCGTCCAAGCGATCCCGATCATGACGGCTGGGCGTGCAGGCGGGCGCGTGAAGACGGGCCAGCATGTGGAAGCAAATGGCGATCCCATCACCCAAGTCGGTCTGACGATGCAACAGATTGTCGGGATGCCGGTCGAGACATGGGGCGCGCGGTCAATGGAAACCCAGGCTGCCATTTCGCAGATTTTCGCGTAAACGGGGCATTGGAACAACCAAACGCTTCAAAATGGGGGCAACATGATCTCAATTTCTTTGCGCACCACACGGTGCATTTTCGGTGCTGCGGCAACGCTGGTGATGGTCGGCTGCGGGGGCGGTGATAGCGGTGAACCCGCCAGCCTCACCCCGGCGCAACAGGCGATCAAAGATCAAATCGTTTCACGACAATCAAACCTGTCTGATTTGGGTGCCGCCTTTAAAGCCATCGGCGATGAAGTGCGTGCCGGCCGTCCGACCAGCACCACCGTAGAATTCTCGGCGCAGTCCGTTGCGCGCTATGCTGACCAAATCGGTGGTTGGTTTCCGGAAGGTTCAGGGCCCGACAGCGGTCTGGAGACAGACGCGAAAGAAGAGATTTGGACCAATCCAGAAGCCTTTGCTGAAGCCGTTTCGGCATTTGAGGTTGCTGCAGCCGATCTTCTTGCGGCTGTCGAAAGCGGTGATGGCGCCATGATCGCGCAGAATTTTCAGAAGACCGGCGGAACATGCAAAGGATGTCACGATGATTTCCGTAAAGAATAAATCTTGCCTCGCACTCGGTATCGCTGCCCTTATGGCAGCGGGCGCAGGGGTGGCGGTAGCCGAAGATAAAGCGCCCGAAATGGTCGACACCATCGCGGCGGTCGCGATCGCTGTTGATGATCTCGAGACGGCCAGCGCGTTTTATGAAACCGCGCTCGGGCTTAAAATGATGCGTGAAGATCAGGGCCCGACCTATGTAGAGCGCATCATGGCGGCGCCCGTGGACATGGGCGGGACAAAGCTCGTCCTGTTCAAGAGCCTAGATGGTTCAGCCACACCGCAACCCGCCCGGATCATCTTTTTCACCAAAGATGCGGTGGCCGCGATGTCAAACGTTGTGGAAGCTGGCGGCAGCGTCATCAAAGACGCCGCGCCGATCGCGGAAGGCTCGCCATACGTGATTGGCTTTGCCAGTGATCTCGATGGCCACACAATCGAGTTTATTCAGCGGCCCGAATAACCAACGCTTTAGGCGAGCCTGAAGAGCAGCGTCCAAACAGCACCGGCAATCAAGACCCCGATTAAGAGGGTGAGCATGCCGCTTTTCTTGGCAGGGGGATGCATTCCTTGAATGTGTCCCGTGACCATCGGGCTGATCAGATCGATGCGTTTGCCAAAGCGATAAAACGCGATGGCAAATAGGTGTAACCCGATCAGCACGTAGAGGGCCCGAAACGAAATCTCATGCAGGCCGGCCGCTTGCCGCCCCAGATCGTAGGAGACGAAACGGGCGAGGGGACCTGAAGCGAGACCATCCGTGTCCACGGCAAAAAGCCCTGTCAACGTTTGCGTGCCAAGGACAAGGATGAGCGCAACGACGCTCAAGCCGCCAAGGGGGTTATGGCCCGCCACGCGCTTATATGATGGGCTGAACAGGTTGCGCGCATAGCGCAGTGTGGTTGCGGGTGATACGATGAAAGCCGCGAAGCGCGATGTGCTTGTACCAACGATTCCCCAATAAAGCCGGAAGACCACGAGGGCGGCGGCGGTGATGCCGAATGTGCGGTGCAGCGTAAACTGACCGAATTCTGCTGTCAGCCACGAGCCGGTGATCGTCAGTACAAGGCCCCAATGCCACAGTCGTGTCACGCGGTCCCAAATGAGCGTCCGCGATACGTCGTCCGTCGGCTCGCCCTTATATGGTGCGCCCTGATTATTTGTTTCACCCATAAATACTGCGCCCGCTAACCATAAGATGTGGGAAAAATACCATAACTGCCTTTGATGAAAAGGATTCTTCGTTCCAACAGGCAGAAAAGCTCTTGCCTTCCGTTCCCGCCTCTAGTTGCATCAAGCGATAAGCTTGAACTCAATTCAGGCATTAAGAAACCGGTGATCAGCCGGCGAAATATCAACGGGGCTTGGGAGGAAGAGCCAAATGAAACTGAAATCCGCTTTAATGGCGGCGAGCGCGCTTGCGTTCGTTGCGCCAGCCGTCGCGCAGGACGATGAACAGCGCGACCAGATCGTTGTCACCGGGTCATACATTCAGGGCGTCGGTGAGACCGGCGTGCTGCCGGTTGACGTGTTTAGCCAAGAAGATCTGCAACAGATCGGGATCGACTCGCCGCGCGAGTTTATCAAAACGCTGTCTTCTATTGGCCCAGTGCTCGGTGATTCAAACCAGTTCTCTGCGGGTACAGAGCAAGGTGTTGGTTCGGTCAACCTACGGAGCTTGGGTCGTGAGCGGACCTTGGTGCTTTTCAACGGCCGCCGTTCCATCGTGACGCCAGGCGACGGTGCTGTTGACACGCAGCTGATCCCGCTGTTCGCCCTTTCGCGAATTGAAATTCTGAAAGACGGTGCTGCGTCGACCTATGGGTCGGATGCGATTGCTGGCGTGGCCAACTTTGTGACACGGGAGAATTTCGAAGGCGTCGAGCTCGCCGGTGATTACAACTTCATCGACGGGTCTGACGGCGACTACCAAGTTTCCGCGCTGTTCGGGAAGAATTTCGACCGCGGTAACGTGATGGTCGGCGTTGGATATCAGCACCGTTCTGAGCTCGATTCGTTCGAGCGCGATTTTACCCTTACGCCTTATGACGTGAACCCAACGGGCTGGTCGTTCATCTCTAATCCGGGTACGTATTTCCCTGGCTTCGGTCCGCTTCAAACCGGGTCTTCTCCGGGGGCCCTTGCTGCTGCTGCCCCAGCCATTGATGGTAATCAGTTGGGTGCCTGTGACGCGCTTGGCGGTGTGACGGGCATTCTGGATCCAATCTCTAACCTGCCGGTCTGTCGCTACAGCTATGTGCCCTTCGACAACCTCGTCGAGGAAACAGATCAGCTGCAAGTCTATGGTCAGATGGACTATGCGATCAAAGACGATCTGAGTTTCCACCTGGAACTGCTCTACGCGAAAACGGATCTCGACTCTATCAACTATTCGCCGAGCTATCCGCCAGTGCAGGGGCCTGATGGTTCAGGCAGTACGTATCGTTTCGCTGTGCCGACCTCTAACCCGGGTTATGCGGATTATCTGGCGCAAACGTATCCGACAGGCAGTACAGCGTTTCTCACCCAAGTATTGGGCGGGTACACTTCATCGCTGCTCGGTCGTCCTTTCGCGCTGGGCGGGAACCCGCTCAATGCAGGCGGTGAGGCTCAAGGCTTTGCGCAGAACGAAGCCTTCCGCGTGTCGGGCGGTCTAGAAAAAGACTTTACAGACAATTTCCGTGGCCAACTTTACGTCACTTATTTCGACAGCCAGCGCGATGCCGCTTCGCCGGATATTATCGGTGGCCGGTTGCAATTGGCGCTCGAAGGGCTCGGTGGGCCCGACTGTGATGGCGTTACGCCCGGTGCGAATGGGTGCTTGTATTTCAACCCGTTCATCAATGCCTACCCTGGCAACCCCGCGCTAGGGCTCGATAACCCGGCCTATGTGCCCGGTAACGAGAACGATCCGGCTGTCATTGATTGGTTCGCTGCCGAATACGGCACAATCGCCAGCGAAAAGCAGACCATCATCGATCTGATCTTCGACGGTACGACCGATATTCCGGGCAAAGAAGGTGTGGACTTTGGCTACGCCTTTGGCGCGCAGTATCGCGACAGCAACTTTGTAACCAACCCGATCGATGAGTTCTCGGACCCTGAGCAAACGCCGTGCTCGGTCGAAGGTGTCTTTGACTGTCTCGATGATCCTTTGGCAGCTCCATTCCCCATCGGTCCGTTTATCTTCCTTGGCCAATTCCCGGCCGCGGATCTTGAACAAGATGTGTACGCACTCTTTGCTGAAGGCGTGCTGTCGATCGGCGATAATCTTGAGCTGACCGCAGCGGCCCGCTTTGAAGATTATGGCGATCCAATCGGGTCGACCTTCAATCCGAAGGGCGGTGTGCGTTGGCAGGTGACAGATACTGTCGCGTTGCGTGGCTCACTCGGCTCAACCTTCCGTGCACCGCTTGCCGGTGACGTCGCGCCAGGTGGTGCGTCCGGTGTTGCGGGCATTGATGCGGCCGGCGGGGCGTTTAAAGCGACCCAAGGCAGCGGTAACCCCAATCTGGAGCCAGAAACGGCGATCACGTCGAATGTCGGCTTCTTGTACGAGAAGGGCGGCTTCAACTTCAGCGTCGATTATTGGCAGTATGACTTTGAAGGACGGTTCACCGGGCTTCCGCTCCAGGCGATTGCCAACAACGTCTCAGGTGGCCCTGGCGATGGGTCGCAACTGGTCGATTGTTCGAGCCCCTTCACGCAGTTCATCGTCTTCCAAGGCGGTTGTACGCAAGGCACCACCGTTGCCCAGGACATCGTCCGTATCTTCACCCAAACGGTGAACGGACCGGATGTGAAGACCTCCGGTCTCGACTTTGGCATGAACTATGACACCACGCTTGGTCGCTTCGATGTTGCTCTGGGCGGCACCGCGACTCACACGATCAACTACGAGTTCGGTGAGTTTGAGTTTGAAGGTCTTACCTTCGACGGCGCTTACGACGCGGCTGGCTTTGCCAACTATGACCGCGCCCCGGGTACGGTGTCTGAATGGCGGGCCAACGCCTACGCCAGCGCTGTGCTGGATCAGCTGAGCTTCGGCTACTTCATGCAGTATATCGGCGGCGTTGAAGACAATCGGTGCCCGGATGACGCACCGTGCATCGTCACACCTGAGTTCGGTGGCACTGACTTTGGCCGCACGATCGATGCGTATGTCCAGCATGACCTTTGGGCCAGCTATGACATCCCTGTGATGGGCGCGGATGTGAACCTCCGCTTCGGCATCGAGAACATCACCGACGAAGATCCTTCCGAAGCACGGCTCGAATACAGCTACGATCCGTTCATCGGGAACCCGCTGGGCCGGATTTACCGGATCAGCACCCGGATCAATTTCTAAGCTGGCGTAAGATTGGCTTAGACAACGCGCATCGGCGGGCATGAGAATGCCCGCCGATTTCGCGTCACTGCCCCGGATCTCCTCCCCCCGGGGCTTTTTTCTTTGGCGCAACGTCGCCGCGAAACCCTCAGCAACATTCTGAGATCACAACGTAAGGTGGCGCTTCGATAATGCGCGTTAACCGTGTTCGTGCCAGTGACGTCCTGTTGTGCAAACTGGATGTCGTTCAGCATGAGGGGGTTTTGCGTCGGTCTCGCGATGGCTGCGGTTTCGATGGCAGAAGGGGTGTGGGCCGCAGACCCGCCCTCGGATCCATCGCAGGCCGAGTTGTGGCAAGACTATGCCAATCCGTTTGATGGCTATCTCCGTGATCGTCAGATTGGCCGTCTACCCGATGACGGTATCGATCCCGCAATAAGTACGACATCTGAGATCGCGGCGGCTGCATCTGAAAGTGTGGGCGAAGCGATCCGCGCCGCCCTCGCTTACGATCCGGCGCTCCGGGTGGCCGAAGCCGGCATTGCGCAAGCCAGTGCCGCTCGCCTTCGCGCTGCGGGACAGTTCTTGCCTGATGTTGAAGCTTCACTGACTTATACGGATGAAAGCTGGCAGCGCGCGTCTGTTCCTGCGGCGGCTATCGCGAACCGGGGCGGCACCACGCTGGAGATCACGGCCCGCCAACCTTTGTTTCAAGGCTTCTCTACGTTCAATCGGTTTCGGGCCGAGCGGTCGCGTTATGCGGCGGCTGAATGGCTTTATGAGGCGGAGCGTCTCTCGACAGCGTTAGAAGCGGCGAGCGCCCATGCCGAAGTCGTTTTCGCCACGGAGATCCTCCGCCATCGTCAGTCCAATCTGGCATTGGTCAGGCAGCAACAAACGATCGCTGAGAAGCGACAGGCCGCTGGCGCGCAAAGCCGGACAGGGGTTGAGCAAGCCCGCTTGCGCGTCGCCCAGGCAGAAATCGATTTGGCGGCAGCGCGAGCTGAATTGGCTCGCCGGCAAGCGCGGTATACGCGGCTGACGGGCCGGTCGCGCGATGCGAACTTCGCGCCGGATATGATCAAACCCCTCGATGAGGGGGCAACGTTGGAAACGGTGTTCGCCCATGTGCGCGGGCAGAACCCCTTCGTCCAGGCCGCCGAAGCGGGATGGGAAGGTGCGAAGTATGGTGTTGCCGCGGCACGCGGCAGCTTCGCCCCTTCCGTCACGCTAGAGGGCTCATATCTTCAATACCAAGACGATCTTGATCCGGGTCTCGGGCTCGCAGGCGTAGGGGATGAGGATCTCCGCGTCGTTGCGCGGCTGACCCTGCCCATCGGCTCTCAGAATAATAACCGTGCCGCCCTTCGGTCGGCAAAGGCGCAGCTTGCCTCCGAAAAGGCACAGGCCAGAACAGTCCTCTTGGAGGCGGAAGAACGCGCCGTCCAATTCTGGCATCAGCGCGCAGAGGCGGCCCTTCGCCGGGAAGCGGCGGCCGCAGGGGTGAAGGCCGCTGCTGATGCTGTGCGCGGTCTTCAACTTGAATACAGCGCGGGGCAACGCACCGTGATTGATGTGCTCGATTCACAGCGCGACTTGGTGCAGGCGGAGATCGCCGCTTCCCGCGCCGATCTCGATTATCGTCTTAGCCACTACGAGCTTGCTGCCGTCACCGGGGCGCTGATCGATCTGTATACAGCGCCCTGAGATTTAGATCGTAATCTGCTCGATATCGGTGAACTGGAGACTGGTACCATCTTCGAAAACGATGCTGCCGTCCGTATCTTCGCTGAGCGTGATCCCGTTTTCATCCGCTGAGAGAATTTCCCCCTCGGTGATGTTGATCGTCCAGTCCGAGCCGAATTCGCCAAAGCTGTCGGCCCCGCCGTTCAGTTGGATGGTGTCGGTCCAGCCGCCGCCGCCGCCATTGACGCGGTCTGCACCATCGCCGAGCTCGTAGATGAACAGATCGTCGCCATAGCCGCCGATTTGGATATCGTTCCCGGCGCCACCATCAAAGACATCGTCACCAGCACCGCCATACTGACGGTCATTGCCATCGCCGCCGATGAGGGTGTCATCACCCGCGCCGCCGCGTTGCTGGGCGCGGTCGGTCATGCCGCTGGCATCGATCCTGTCATCGCCTGCACCGCCACGGACATCCTCGACATTGGTCGCGGCCATATCGATGGAAACGCCTTCATCGGTTTTGATGTGGA
>CAYFHK010000060.1:8676-15804 GCA_964342585.1 uncultured Caulobacterales bacterium
ATGCCGCTGGCATCGATCATGTCATCGCCCGCGCCGCCGCGGACGTCTTCGACATTGGTCGCGGCCATATCGATGGAAACGCCTTCATCGGTTTTGATGTGGACACGGTCATGGCCTTCGCCGCCATCGACGACGTCATCGCCATCAATGTGGAGGACATCGTTCCCGGCGCCGCCTTCGAGCGTATCCGCGCCTTCGCCGCCGACCATCCGATCATTGCCGCCGCCGCCGACGATGGAGTCGTCACCAGCACCGCCATACTGACGATCATTGCCTTCGCCGCCGATGAGGGTGTCATCACCGGCGCCGCCACGTTGTTGCGCACGGTCGGTCATGCCGCTGGCATCGATCATGTCATCGCCCGCGCCGCCGCGGACGTCTTCGACATGGGTCGCCGCCATATCGATGGAGAAGTCCTCATCCGTACGCACACGGACGCGGTCATGACCTTCGCCACCGTCGATAATCTTGTCGTCAGCATCGACGTGCAACACGTCATTGCCAGCGCCGCCATACATCTTGTCAGCGCCCGCCCCGCCCACGAGGACGTCATTGCCATCGCCGCCCTGCATGGTGTCCATGCCGTCGCGGCCATGCATCCGGTCATTGCCGTCGCCGCCGACCTGATAGTCGCCAGCTTCGCCGCCGACCATCGTATCGTTGCCGTCACCGCCGACTTGTTTGACTTTCGTCTCTGTGCCGCGCGCGACCATGCGGTCATCACCATCACCACCCTGAACATATTCAATGTCCGTCCGGGTCATATTGATGTTGATGCCTTCATCGCCCTGGACGATGACGCGGTCATATCCGTCGCCACCGTCGATTGACGTGTCTTCGGCGCCTGCCAGAATGGTGTCGTTGCCATCGCCCCCGACGAAAACATCCGCACCGTCGCCGCCGACCTGGTAGTCACCGGCATCGCCACCTATCAGGGTATCATCGCCGCCATTGCCCACTTGTTTGGCTTTGGTCGTCATGCCTGTGGCGTCGAGCACATCATCGCCTTCGCCGCCGAAGGCTTGCTCAACATTCGCAGGCGCCATTTCGACGACGAGACCTTCATCGGTTTCAACAAAGAGCTTATCGGTGCCGTCGCCGCCTTCGATATGATCGTGGCTGCCATCGGTACGCAGAACGTCATTCCCGTCGGTCCCGACCAAGGAGGCCGACGCATCGTCTGATGCCGGCGCTGCGGGCTGTGCATCAGCTGCCGCCGGCGGTGTCTCTTCAGACGTCGGCGCAGGTGTTTCGGTCGGCTCGTTCTCTGTCGCCTGGGCCTCGGGCGACGGCGCGTTTTCTTCAGGCGCTTCGGGGGCAGTCGCCTCCACCGCAGGGGTCGCTGCTTCTGGCTCCGGCGCTGGGTCTGATGCCTGAGCCTCAGGCGTTGCCTCTGGTGTTTCGGTGGCCGACTCGGTCGCCGGTGCTGGTTCCTCAGAGGCTACTGGCGCAGCTGCGGCCTCCTCTGTGGGCGTCGTGTCGTCAGCTGGTGTTGATGGCTCGGCAATCTCCGCGCCAGCTGGCTGTTGCGCTTCCAACGCGGGCTCTTGAACCGGCGCCTCGGCAACGGGTTCTGGTGTGCCCGGCGCTTCCGGTGAGGCATCGGCCTCCGAACCCTCAGATTTCGGCGCGAAGGCGGCGACGGGTTCATCGGTCGGGGCCGGCGCTGCCGGCCCTTCAGGAGTTGCCGGATCGGCGTTCGCTTCAACAGTGCCGGGGGCGGACGGTGTCGGCTCTTCATCCGCTTCAGGGGCGGCTGTAGCTGTCTCGTCTACGCTTTCGGCGGCTTCGGTCGCGGCAGATGCCTCAGCTTCCGACTCACTTTGCGCCTCAGGCGGAACAATTCCGGTCGGTGCTGCCGATGCCACACCATTGTCAGCTTCTGCGTCGCTCGATGGAGTCTCCGCAGCTTGCTCCGTGGTGATGTCTCCTTCCGAGGCGACCGTGGACGTTTCGGCCTTAACTTCAGACGCGCGGCCGGCAGCATTCTCGGTTGGACGAGGGGAAGCGTCGGCGTCGCTGCCGCCGTCGTTGGCGGGCGATGCTTCTGCGGATGGCGCGTTGCCATCATCCTGCTGCGTAGCCTTGGGTGCAGCTGTCTCGCCAGTTTCCATCGGTTCGGAAGCGGCGCGACCATCCGCATTCGGCGATCTGTTTTGCGCTACGTTCGCTGTGTCTCCAGCGACACCACTCTCCGTCGCGCCGAAATGCAGAGTGCCGCGGCCCGAAGGGCTTTCGCTTTCGCCGCCGAGGTCGAGGGTTTCGTTTGCACCGCTCTGGCGAAGCGCGTCGCGCTCCGCATCACCGGATTGCTCCGCTGTTGTCAGCAGAACGTCGTCGTCTTGTGCCTGCGGCGTCGTTGTTTGCGCCGACTTTTTCCCAGTTTCTTGAGCCACGGAACCCACATCCCTCTCTCATCAATTGAGAGGAATTTGCCCACCATCAGTTAACTTCGAATTCATAAAGAGAGTTAATAAAGTGGAAATTACACGTAATAATTTGCCAAATTATACTTCCCGAAAAGGTTTTAACGCTAACAGACAGATAATACGTGTAATCAGAACTGTTGGTAGATGTCCCACCCCGCGCCAATGCGTCCCGAGAATCAGCGTGGGTCGGCCCTAGCCGCCACGGATGTGGTGGCTGCGCCGCCGCTTGGCTGGCTCACCTATGTGGCTTCGGGCATGATCAATTTGTTGGCGCTCGCGCTGCCGCTGACGATCCTACAAATATACGACCGCGTGCTGCCAAACGCGTCATTCGACACGCTGACCGCGCTGGTCGCGTTGTTGGGTGCCGTTGTGGTGCTCGATGGGATTTTAAAGTACTGCCGTGCCAGCGTGATCAACTGGGGCGGCGCATCCTTCATTCACACCCGCACGATGCTCGCGCTCGACCGAATGCTCGGCATGCGACCGGGTCGTTTTTCGCAAACGCGGACCAGTGAACACCTTGATCGGATCAACGCGATTTCTGCATATGGACGCCATCTCGGTGGTCCTACTCGAGTGGCCGCTGTCGATATTCTGTTCATCCCGATCTTTGCGTCGATCATTTTGGTCGTGGGCGGGATGGTGTTCATCTCGGTCGTCTCGCTGTTCTGCCTTTTCTCCTATCTCACGCTGAGACGAACCCAGGCCCTTAATGACGCTATTCGCGAGCGTGAGTCTCACGAGGCGCGAAAGCAGGATTTCATCATCGAAGTCTTGCAGGCGATCCAGACCGTCAAATCTCTGGCAATGGAGCCGCTGATCATGCGGCGCTATGAGCGCCTTCAGGCGACATCCAGTCTTATCACCAAAAAAGTCATTCGGCTGACGGGGACCGCGCAGACCTACTCAGCAGCCTATGCCTCCCTATCGGTCATTATGGTGGTGAGCGTGGGGGCGTTCCTCGTTCTCGAGGGCCGGCTGACCCTTGGAGCGCTTGCCTGTTGCATGTTGCTGTCGTCGCAATTGCTTCAGCCGCTCATGCGGTCGCTGGCGAGTTGGAACGAGATCCAAATGGCCCGTCACCAACGCGGGAAAGTCTCGGCGATTTTTGAAGACGATGCGGAGACTGGCGAGGTCGCGTGCCCAATGCCCTCTCACGTGCCTTGTCTGGGGCCGTTGCCGATCATTTTCCGTGAGGCAACAATTCAGTCAGCTGATGGCTCGACTGCCTTTGAAAGCTTGTGTGCAACACTCAACGCGGGGAAGATCATTGCTCTCCGCGGCACGGATAATTCAGGCCGGACGACTCTATTGCGCAGTATTATCGGTGATGGGATCGTTAGCGGCGGTGAGATCTTCGTCGGTGAAATTCCATCCGCGCAAGCGCGCAGCGTCACCTGCTATGTTGGTGCGAACCCGGTGCTGTTCCGAGGCACTATTTTGGAGAATCTCACCCTCTTTGGCGATATTCCGTCCCCCGCAGCGCTCGCCACAGCGCAGTCTATCGGGCTTGAGGAGGAAGTTGCGCGCCTCCCGCTGGGCTGGGACACGATGGTGAAGAGCACGCTATGCCGGGAGGTGCCCGTTGCCATTGCACAACGGATCGCCATTGCGCGGGCGCTCGCGCTGGAGCCGTCCGTCCTCATCTTTGATGAGGCGAACACAACGCTCGATCATCGGGGTGAGGCCTCCTTCGCAAAAATGCTTGAGGATCGGCGCGGTGATGCAACCGTCCTCATCGCAACCCACAGGCCGTCCCTGCTGAGCCTCGCCGATGAAGTCTACGATGTTGGTCAGGGCACGCTAACCAGAGCGAGCGCGTCACAAAAATTGGAGGGCGCGGCATGACCGTTGAGCTCTTCGACGATGAAGAAGATGACGACCTCGATGACGTGCTCTTTGGCAGTGACGACGAGGACGATGATGATCTTGATGACGTCCTCTTTGGCGACGAGCCCGAAACAGATGCGTCAGCGGAAGCAAAGCCTGCCGCCCTGGCGGCGGGAGAGCCGATGGTTCGCCGGATGCAGAGAAAGCTGCAGGCGGCTTTCGTTGCCGATGGGAACCAGCTGCCGGCGCAGGACGCGTACTGCTTTGATGTGATCAAACGCTTTTTGTTGCTAACGGGGTGGCTTCACCGCCCGCGGCAACTGTCAGAAGCGATGCCTCACGCAGATACGATTGAGTGTGTGGCGGCGTTCAGGGGCGTCCTCCATAAGCTCGGCTTCAGGTCTACATGCGAACCCGCTTCGCCCCGCAACCTGCGTCCTGAGTTCCTCCCGTGTTTTGTGCGCCAGCATGACGGGAAGATCATCCTTGTCGAGAAGGAAGATGCGACCGGCGGCCTGGTCGTTTACGATCCGCAAACAGAGGACCATGGCAAGCTTGCGCCGAATGAGATCACTGGGGACGCGATCTTTCCAGAGGCGATCGACCGAGACGCTGCGGCGGCGCCGAAATCTCTGACGCGGCAGATCTTCACGGCTTTCCGCCCGCTCTTGGGTCAACTCTTCGCGACGAGCTTTGCGGTCAATTTGATGGCGTTGGTGCCGCCGCTCTTCGTCATGATGGTGTATGATAAAGCGGTCGCGGCGAAATCGCATGACGTGTTGATCGGGCTGACAATCGGGATGGCCGTCATCGCGCTTGGCGACTTCCTGCTGCGTCAGTCCCGTGTTCAGCTTCAATCCTATCTCGGCGCGCGGCTCGATGAGCAGCTCAATGAGATTGCGTTTAGTCACCTTCTGCACCTGCCGCTGTCGCACACGGAGGATGCGCCGATCGGGGCACAGTTGAGCCGCTTGCGCCAAATGACAACAATGTCGGAGGCGTTCACCGGGCCGCTGGCGAATGCGGTCATCGATTTGCCGTTCCTCGTTCTCTTCCTCAGCGTGATCGCCATGGTTGGCGGACCGCTTGTCTTCATCCCTGTTGGGCTGATCGTCGCCTATGTCGTGCTCGGCGTTTGGGCGCTGCCGAAACTTTCCCTGCTGATCAAAGAGGCGGGTGATCATCGCTCGCTTCTGCAAAGTCTCACCATGGAATGCGTCGCAGCGCAGCGCACGATCTACGATCTCTGGGCAGAGCATATTTGGATCCAGCGTCAGCGACGGCAGTCGGCGCAAACGGTCGATGCTGCCCAGCGCGCACGGCGTATGACGTTTATCGTGCAAACGGTCTCTCAGTCTTTTGTAACCATTGCCGGAGTGCTGGTACTGACCATCGGCGCGATCAAAGTGATTGGCGGCACGTTGAGCGCTGGTGGTCTCATCGCCGTGATGGCGCTTTGTTGGCGGGTGCTCGGACCGATCCAGAATCTGTTTTTGAGCGGACTCACGCTCAGCCAGACTCGCCAAAGCTTCCTGCAGCTGGATCGCCTGACCCGAATGCCGTTGGAACGCGACCCCGGTGTGAAGCCGACGATTCCGCGCCAGTTCAAAGGCCATCTCAGATTTGACAGCGTTTCCTTCCGCTATCCCGGCGCTCGAGAGCCGTCTTTACGCGGCGTTTCCTTCGACGCGAAACCGGGCGAGCTGGTTTGCATTTATGGCAATAGCGGCGCGGGCGCGTCGACGGTGCTGCGCCTTCTTCTCGGGCTCTACCAGCCACAGGCCGGGATCGTCAGTGTCGATGGCCTTGACTTGCGACAGATTGATAAAGGTGAGTGGCGCCAGGCCATCGCGGTCAGCCCGCAAAAGCCGGATCTTTTCCACGGGACCGTCGCCCAAAACGTTCAGCTTGCCCGCCCAGACGCGACGCCGCGCGAAATCAACGCCTTGGCGCGTGAGTTGGGGCTCGATAGCTATTTCGGCACCAGCTTGCCTGAGGGGATCGATACGCGTTGTTCGTCGATGGCGCGAGCAAATTGGCCCGATGCGCTTTTGAGCCGGATCGTCCTGATGCGCACATTTATCAAGAAGGCGCCGGTCTATCTGTTGGATGAGCCCGTTGCCGCGCTGGACCGGGAAGGGGAGGCGGCCTTCCTCCGCCTGCTCGAGGCGCGCCGCAACGATAGTGCGATCCTCATGGTGACTCAACGGCCAAGCCATCTGCGCATGGCCAGCCGTGTCCTGTGGTTAGAAGCGGGACGTATGCGCGGCTTTGGTCCGCCTGAAGAGGTCTTGCCGATGATATTCGATGGTCAGGCCGCATCATCACAAGCGAGGGGGAACACAGGGACATGATTTTCGCCCGAAAGCATACCGCTGGTCATGAGAATGTTGGCGAACGCCAGGCTTTGGCCCTGCCGCTCGAGCTCGAAGAGGGTGCCCCGCCTGCTATTCAGCGCCGAACGATGCTGGTCATCAGTACCGTGATCCTCGCGCTGCTCGTCTGGTCGCAGTTTGCGCGGGTGCGAGAGGTATCCTTTGCTGCGGGCGCCATCTCGCCCGCGGGGCTCAGCCGAGAAGTCGCGCATCTAGAGGGTGGCATCATCGAGGATGTCCTCGTTACGCCCGGCGCAGCGGTGCAAGCGGGGGATCCCTTGATCCGTTTACGCCGCGTCAGTGATGGCGGCGACACAGCCCGGTTGTCTGCGCGCAAAGCAGACCTCACTCTGCGCGCGCAACGGCTCGCAGCGCAGGCAGACGAGTCGGTGCCTGATTTCACAGAGTTCGCTGACACCTACCCCACATTGGTGGCGCAACAGCTCTCGCATTTCCGCTCCGCGACGGCGACCCATGCCGCTGAAATGGCG
>CAYFHK010000061.1:0-15712 GCA_964342585.1 uncultured Caulobacterales bacterium
CGCCCAAGGCCACGGCGAGCGCCCAACCATATTGTGACCCTGCCGCCAAAAAGACGGTGCCCATGGCGGTGATGGCAAGGGTGTAGAAGCCGCGCGAGAACTCCGCGCCATCGACGATCCGTGTCCATTCGAAGATCAAGATGATCAGCATGAAGGCGATCACCGCAGAGTAGAGACGATCGCCGAGCACGACCATGCCGACCGCCAAAGGAACCAGCACCGCGGCCGTCGCGACGCGGACCAACAAGCCGCGCAGACGACCCGGCGATGCCGTTGCGTTCGCCGCCTCCTTTGTCGACTGATCGGTGATCGACCTACCTCGTTCACGATGGCGGCCCGACGCCGCGCAGCGCCCGCTATTTGTCAGTTTTGCTGGCGCATCGAAAGGCGCAATCGCGCGCAGTTACCAACGCGCAATTCTTGGCAACAGCAGCCGCGAGAGAAGCCCCACGAGCACGACCGCCCCCAAATACCACGTGCACAGATAATAAAGCCCAACAAAAGGGCATTGCAACGCGTAGGCAAACGCGCCCCATGAGCCCCCCGCCAGCCCAATCATCAGGGCAGTCCGGTTCAGCTGCGTGCTGGCCCCCCGCACGGCAAACAGCGCCAAGGCCAACGTCACCGGCAAGGCCAGCGCTGTCACCGTCATCAAGCAGGTGGCGCCATATTGCGGCATCAGCGCGCTGCCAATGCCGTCGGGCATGGTCTTATCGAAGCCGATCAGTGCCGCAATGAGAGCGATCCCGCCAAGGGTCACGGCGCCCTCCCCGATGCGGCGCGCGCCCGGCGTCAAGGATTTGAGCGCCAAGGCCGAGAAGCCGATCGCGCAAATAAACGTCAGACCCAATTTCAACGCCATGCGCGCTGGGTCCATCGCGACGTACCGCTCGAGCGCCTCGAATGAAAAGACGGAGCTCAGGCCAGCGAGCTGCAGCACGCCGATCGCCATCAGCACCATTGCCTCTTGGCCGATCCGCCGTTTGCGGATGGGCCGCGCCGTCGCGACGAGGCCGGAAATGAAGTCAGTGCTACTCATAAGACTTCTCCAACAGAGTAATCAGTTTCTTTCGCGCGCGGTGAATATTCACTTTCACTAAGGATGCGCTCTGGCCTGTCATTTGTGAGATCTCCTCAACGGACAGGCCCTCCACTTTTGCCATGCGAAGGGCTTTCGCCTGCGCCTCAGGCAATTGGTTCACGACCCGCTCAAGGACGACCCGCGAGAGGATCTGTTCCTCATGGCTCGACAGCCCCACCTGATCGTCGAGCTCGATTTCTTCGGCCCGATAATGTGCCCGCAGCCGATCGAGCCATTTAAATTTGGCGATGGCGACAAACCATGGCGGAAATGGCCGCTCAGGATCGTAAGTGTGCAATTTGCGATGCACGGCCAGCAGCGTTTCCTGGACCACGTCGTCGATCTGGTCAGGGGCCAAGCGCTGGCGCAAATATCGCTCAAGCCATGATTGGCAGAGCGTCAGCGCCTCGGCATAGGCGCGCTTGTCGCCCGCCTGCGCCTTGGCCATCAGGGGGCCGCAGCCGCTGAGGTCGATCAGATGGCCATCGGCCGACCTCGGTTTCTCAAATGCCACAACGGTCATCCCTCACCCCGCTGGTCGGCCTCACGCCGTGGGAATATGAGGGTATTCGGGCGGATCCTGTTTCGGTTACAGCCTTGGCGATGAAAGGCGCGGGCAAACGCTCGGGTGCTAGGGCTTTTCCGCCGGTTGGCTGGGCGCCTCGTCTTCAGCGCCATCGGGACGCGCGCCAAACCGCCGGGTGCGACAGCGATATTGATCGATGGCCGCCAGGAACTGTTCACGACCGAAATCTGGCCAGAAGCAGTCGAGAAAGACGAATTCCGCATAGGCGGCTTGCCATAGGAGGAAGTTCGAGATCCGCATTTCGCCCGACGTGCGAATGATCAGATCCGGATCGGGCACCTCGCCCGTGTCGAGCGCCGCGGTCAGATGCTTTTCTTCGATCTCGCCAGGCGTCAGCTCGCCCGCGACCGCTTTGGTGACCAGCTTGTTCACCGCACGGACGATCTCGTCACGACCACCATAATTAAAGGCGATCTGGAGTGTGGACCCCGGATTGTCCTTGGTGCGCTCCTCCGCATCGACGACCAGTCGTCGAATATCGCTGGGCAACGCATCGCGATCGCCGATAATGCGCACCCGCACGCCATCATCCGCCAGGCGTTTGAGGTCCTTCTCAAAAAATTGCCGCAGCAGGTTCATCAGGTGCTGCACTTCCCAATCGGGGCGGCTCCAATTTTCGGTCGAGAAACTATAAAGTGTCAGGTGGTCGATCTTGAGTTCCTGGGCGCACTCCATGGCGCGCCGGGCCGCTTCTACCCCTTCTTGGTGGCCGCGCAGCCGCGTGACGCCGCGCTGTTTCGCCCAACGCCCATTGCCATCCATAATGATCGCAACGTGCTTTAAGGGCTTATCCGCCGCGTCGATGGACTCACGGGAGGCAGCGCTGGCGAACATCCGGCCAGCAAATTTCTTATTTATATCGACCAGCGGCAATGAACCCGCCTTCCTGCAACACCAAAGCTGCCCTTACACCTGCATGATTTCTTTTTCTTTTGCGGCCTGCATATCATCGGCCGTCTTTACCTTTTGGTCCGTGAGTTTTTGGACTTGGTCCTGCAGTTTTTTCTGATCGTCCTCAGGCAGCCCATCGGCTTTTTTAATGTCTTCCATGCCGTCGCGGCGGATATTCCGGATCGCGATTTTGGCCTGCTCGGCATATTTCCCGGTGAGTTTCGCGAGATCCTTGCGGCGCTCTTCCGTCATAGCCGGCATGGGCACACGCACCGTCTGGCCATCGGTGACAGGGTTCAGGTCGAGCCCTGAGTCACGGATCGCCTTTTCCACCGCGCCAACGAGACCTTTATCCCAAACCGATACCGACAGCGTCCGCGGATCAGGCACGTTGATCGTGCCCACCTGGTTGAGCGGCATATCGGAGCCGTAGGCATTCACCATGACGGGTTCGAGCAAATTCGACGTGGCGCGACCTGAGCGCAGACCCGCATATTCCGTTTTGAGCGACGCGAGCGCGCCGTCCATCCGCTTTTCTAATTCTTTTAGGTCGGGGCCGTCTGACATAGAAGGGCTCTCCTCGGTCGGTGACGTTATCAATAAGAGCGCTGCCTTATGGCCAATCTATGGTGTTCACAACACCGCAAATGGGCCAACCCAAGGATAACGCGAGAAGAATGCGCCTGAAGGGGCGTGATCAATCGTCAGAGACGACGGTGTAGCGGCCCGTCCCCGTAAGGGCGCCTTCAATGCCGCCATCAGCGAGCGCGAAGACGACGATCGGGATCTTATTCTCCCGTGTGATCGCGATGGCCGCTTGGTCCATCACCTTCAGGTCGCGACGGAACATATCCATATAGGACAATCGCTCATAGCGCTCGGCGTTCGGATCTTTCTTGGGATCGGCGGAATAGACCCCATCGACCTGCGTGCCCTTCATCAAGGCATCACAGCCCATTTCGGCGGCACGCAGCGCGGCGGCCGTATCAGTGGTGAAGAACGGATTGCCCGAACCCGCGGCGAAGATGACCACAAGGCCCTTCGACAAATGCCGCAGAGCGCGGCGACGGATATAAGGCTCGCAAACGGACGTCATCTCGATGGCCGACATCACACGCGTTTCAACGCCGATCCGCTCGAGCGAGTTCTGCACGGCCAGCGCGTTCATCACGGTGGCGAGCATGCCCATATAATCGGCGCTGGCGCGCTCCATCCCGGTCGCTGCCATTTGCAGCCCACGGAAAATATTGCCGCCACCCACCACCAAGGCGATCTCGACACCAAGATCTCGGGCCGCCTTCACCTCTTCGGCGATGCGCTCCACCGTATCTATATCGATGCCGAACTCTTTGGGCCCCATTAGGGCCTCACCGGAGATTTTCAGCAGAACGCGCTTGAATTGCGGCTCGCGCGCGGGGCTCGCAAGGTCAGACATTTCCGGCAACCTCGTGGATTTTTTCGCCCGTAACAAAGTCCGGCCGTTTTGACCAGTCACCTCGTGGGCTGAAGGCGCCTTTGCGTCACAGAGGCGCCCACCACGTGACGGGTGCTACCCAGCCTTCACGCCCTCAACCCATGCCATGACCCGGCGCTCGAGCAGCGGCAGCGGCATCGCACCGCCCCCAATCACCGCATCATGGAAGCCGCGGATATCGAAAGCATCGCCGAGTTCAGCTTCAGCCATCGCGCGCAGCTCCTGGATTTTCAGCATACCGATTTTATAACTCGTGGCCTGCCCCGGCAGGACAAGATAGCGGCGCACCTCTGAACGGATTGACTCTTCAGGCTCAGGCGAATTGGCGGCGAAATAATCAATGGCCTCTTGTTCGGTCCACCCTTTCGCGTGAAGGCCGGTATCAACAACGAGGCGGATGGCGCGCCACATCTCAGCTGTTTGCTGGCCAAACCGCGAGTAAGGATCCTCATACGTGCCAGGGATCTCGGCCGAAAACAGCTCGGTGTAGAGGGCCCATCCTTCGATATACGCGGTTGAAAAAGCTTGCGTGCGGAACTCCGGCACATCCTCTAGCTCTTGCGCGATCGAGATCTGCATGTGGTGGCCCGGCAGCCCCTCGTGATACGCGATCACCTCAAGCTGATTTTTCGGCATCGCCGTCATGTCCGACAGGTGGGCATAGTAGATGCCCGGACGCGAGCCATCGGGCGTGCCAGGATAATAGTGCTGAGCCGCGCCATCCTGTTCACGGAAAGGCTCGACACGCTTCACCACCAAATCCGCCTTTGGCAGGATACCGAAATAGTCTGGCAGTTGCGCTTTGATGTTGTCGATTGCGGCCGTCGCATCATCGATATAGGCCTGGCGGCCTTCATCAGTGTCGGGATAATAATTCCATTCCGCCTCGCTGACATGGGCGAAAAAGTCTTGCAGGCTCCCCTCGAATTCGACTTCATCCATGATGGCTTGCATCTCGCCTCGGAGGCGCTCGACCTCGGATAGGCCGATTTCATGGACCTCGTCCGCCGTGAGGTCGGTCGTGGTGTTCGCTTTCAGTTGGTAGGCGTAGTAAGCTTCGCCGTCCGGCAAGGCACCGACACCGGTGCCGGTTTGGGGGGTATCGTCGAGGCTACTTTCTAGGAATGTCAGCACACGCTCATATCCTGGCTTGAATGAACCCTCGAGGGCGGCCACAACATCGGCTTCTAATGCCTCTGCGCGCGCCTCGTCGATCTCGCCATTCTCAACAAGCGCCGCGATTTTGCCTTTGGCATCCGCCAAGATCGCCGTGTCCTCCCCCTCGTCGAAGGGCGCACCAGCCAGGAGCTTGTTGATCTCGTCCATCACGATCTCATAGGCGAAGCGTGGCGGGTGCACGCCCGCGGCAGCATTCGCCTCGGCCACCTCAACAAGCTGGGAAAAAGCGCGATCGAATTCATTCAGTCGGCTGATATAGTCGACCATATCCTGTTCGGTATCGACCCGATGGAAATTGATCATGAAGGTCGGCAGATAACTGTGAATGCCGCCCATCTGATTGAAGATATATTGCTGACGCCGGAACGCCGCACCGGCCTCAGCCATCTCGGTTTGATCTTTCCACAGATCGTAGGAAAGCCTGGTTTCGGCGTCGAGCGCGTCGGCGTCGAACATCTCTTCCATTTCCGCAGTGACCGCGCGGCGCCAAGCGAGTTGTTCATCCTCTGCAGCCTCAGAGAAATCGTCGAGCTGACCGTACATTTCCTTGCGCCCCAGCGAGGTGAGCGTCATCGGGCTGAATTGCAGCTGCTCTTCGTATTTCTCATCGAACCACGCATTGAGGCGATCGCTTTCGGTCTGCTCCATTGCACCTTCTGCGGGGATGGCGCTTGGCGCCGGCTGCTCGGTCGAAGACGGCACGGGCCCTTCCGTCGACTGACCACAGGCAAGGAGCGCGACGGTCGACAAAGACAATAGCAAAGCGTGTCTCATGGAGGATCCTTCTTCAGCGTTTCACTTGTAACAATGCCTGGGCGGCTGCCTGATGAGAAGCCCAAGGCCAACAAAAAAGCCCGCCGATTGCAGCGGCGGGCTCTTCAATTCATTTGGACAAGGCGCTTAGCCCTTGTTCATTGCGGCCACTTCCGCAGCGAAGTCTTCTTCTTCTTTTTCAACGCCTTCGCCGAGCTCGAGGCGAACAAAGCCCGCCAAAGTGACATCAGCGCCCGCATCTTTTTTTGCATTGGCGACAACGTCTTTGATGCGCGTCTCCCCGTCGATCACGAAGACTTGCTCGAGCAGCACGCTCTCTTCGTAGAATTTCTGCATGCGGCCTTCGACCATCTTCTCGATGATGTTCTCAGGCTTGCCTGATTCACGGGCCTGCTGTGACAGGACGTCTTTTTCCCGTTGCACAACGGTTTGATCGAGGTCGGCCACGGTCAACGCAAGCGGACGGGCCGCCGCGACGTGCATGGCGATTTGCTTGCCCACGCCTTGCAGCGCATCGGCATTGCCCGAGGATTGCAGCGCCACGAGGACGACGATTTTGCCTGCGCGATCGGCAATTTGCGTGTGAACGTAAGGCACCACGGCCCCCTCGGTCACCGAAAGGCCACCCGCACGGCGCAGGGACATGTTCTCGCCGATCTGGCCAACCATTTCGGCGATGTGCTCTTCGACCGATTTGTCCGCGCCCGGATAAGGGGCGGCTTTGAGCTTTTCGAGATCGCCATCGACCGTCAGCGCGGTGTCAGCGATGTCGCGGACCATGGCTTGGAAGGTCTCGTTGCGCGCAACGAAGTCGGTTTCGGAGTTCACCTCGACCGCAACACCCTTGGTGCCGTCGACCGCAAACGCAACAAGACCGTCAGCGGCGGTGCGGCCGGCTTTCTTCGCGGCTTTGGCGAGGCCTTTCTTGCGCAGCCAGTCGACCGCCGCCTCGATGTCGCCGTCGTTCTCCTGCAGCGCCTTCTTCGAATCCATCATGCCCGCGCCGGTTTTCTCGCGCAGGTCTTTCACCATTTGAGCGGTGATCGCAGCCATCTGCTTTCTCCTTACGATGTCATGAACAGGCCCGGCGAACCCGAGGTTCGCGGGCCTTTGGTCTCAATCTGGACAGCCGGTCAAGCCCCTCAAGGCCCGCGGCGTCAGCTTGTTGTCTTTTCAGCCTCTTGCGCTGCCTCATCCGCTTGCTCAGCGGCGACTTCTTCCGCAGCGGGGTTGGCTTCCATCCCTTGCTGGTCTGCGTTCAACACGACGCCGGCTTCGTTTTCGTCGGAACCTTCGGTCATCGCGGCTTCAAGACCCTCCTCGGAGATGTCTTCATACTCGCCAATGTCATCACCCATGGCGATGGCGGCGGCGCCAAGACCGTCGATCACCGCATCGGCAACCAGGTTGCAGTAGAGCGAGATCGCCCGGCTGGCATCGTCATTGCCCGGAATGATGTAATCCACGCCCTCAGGCGAACAGTTGGTATCAACCACCGCCACGACGGGGATGCCGAGCTTCTTCGCCTCTTTGATGGCGATGTCTTCTTTGTTCACGTCGATCACGAACATCAGGTCCGGCAGGCCGCCCATTTCACGGATCCCGCCTAAGGAGAGGTCCAGCTTCTCCTTATCGCGCGCCATGTTGAGCTGCTCTTTCTTGGTCATGCCTTTGGCTTCGCCTTCCAGCATGTCTTCGATATTGCGCAGACGATTGATCGAGCCCGACACGGTTTCCCAATTGGTCAGCGTGCCGCCGAGCCAACGGTTGTTCATATAGTATTGTGCACAGCGGGTCGCGGCTTCGGCGACGGGCTGTTGCGCCTGGCGTTTGGTGCCCACGAAAAGCACACGACCGCCGCCAGCGACCACGTCGCGCACCTTGACCAGCGCTTGATGAAGAAGCGGCACGGTCTGCGACAAATCGATAATGTGAATGCCCGAGCGATCGCCAAAAATGTATTGGCGCATGCGCGGGTTCCAGCGGTGGGTTTGGTGACCAAAGTGCACGCCCGCTTCGAGGAGCTGGCGCATAGAGTATTCTGGCAGTGCCATGACTGCGTTTCCTTCTTCGGTTGAGCCACGGCGGGGAGGAAGCAGACCAAATGATCGCCACCGAAGTATGTCCCCCGCCTGGGGATTTATCGAAGTCGCGCGGATAGTCGAAAAAGCGCATCAAGGCAAGCGGCGCCTCGGGTTAGGCTCCCGCTTGCCCCGCCCAGCGATCGACCCACCCATCAAGGTCGGCCCAATCGGTATATTCCTTGTCCGTTTTCGGGTCGGCCCCGGGATCTTTCTTCGCAATAATGCGGCGCATGACGAAGCCAGTCACCGGATCGTAGTGGGAGGGGCAATAGGCGCCAGCGATATGCTTGGTCTCGGACGGCGTCCAGCCCGTGGCGGCGGTGAAGTCGGCCACTATCTGGTCGAGGCCGCGCCAGTCTTCCGCGTCATGGCCCGCGGCGGCCAGGGAGACCGAGAGGAAGCGCGCATTGGCTTTGCCCAGCTCATCTGCGTGATCCGACACGAATTGGCTAAAGGCTTTGGGGTAGTGGCTCACATGCACCGAGGCGGCGAGGAGGATCGCGTCGAACCGGCTCAGCGAAATATCGTCAGCATCGGCGAGCGCGAGCAGCTCGACCGCGTGGCCATGATCCACAGCGCGGTCAGCAATGTGGCGCGCAATCTTCCGGGTCTGTCCTTCGCTGGTCGCGTATCCGATGAGCAGTTTCATGTCTCGTGGTCCCTCAACCGCTTCGCTTGCACAACGCAAAGCAATCGTGTTTCGCCCCACTAACAACGGCAGCCGAAGCCGAAGCGTTTATACCCCCGCCTTCTCGTTCTGCCAAATAAATCGCACAGTACGCGTCACATCACACACTCTTGTATGCAGCGGGCCGCCCAGTCGAACAGCGCACCGCCAGACGCATCGCCGCGATTTCTGCATTTTACCGGTCCCTAACCAATAGTTGGTTACAAACTCCTGAGGGTCTTCTCGTCATCCAAACCGGATGAGACCGCCTGAGGGTTTCAGCATGCCGGCAACCGCCCAACAACTGGTCGCACGCGATACCGCTGCGTGGCACAAAGAAAAGCCGAAGAAATCGCAATATCTTCGGTATGCGGCGCAGCAAAGCGGGCGCAGCATGATCGAGCTTTCGCGCGAGATCATGAAATTGCAGCGCGGGCGGGGTCGATTGCCGCTGCATGAATATGTGCGGTATCGGGTGTTCGATCGTGACGCCTTGCCCGAAGACGAACAAACTCGGTTCATCACCAACGATCTGCACTGGGCGATCACCCACAAGGTTTGCGACATGTCCTGGCAGGCCGCGACGGAAGACAAATGGCTGTGCGCCCGTCTCCTTCAAACAAGCCAAATCGCTGTGCCGCCGACCCTCGCCGTGATCGATAAAACCAATCGGCGCTTTCCCGAGACGGAAAAAATCTCCTCCGTTGACGGCTTTCGTGAATTCGTCCTCGCCCAAAATGGCGCCCCTATTTTCGCGAAGGACAATCGCGGCATTTGCAGCTTTGGCGCCTTTGTCATCCTCGAAGGCAATGACCAGCAACTTCACGTGAAGGGCGAAGGATGGCTGTCTTATCAGGCGGTCCTGGACGACCTGATCGGCGACACGACATATTTGCTGCAGCCTGTACAGCGAAATCACAGCTTTTTCTCACCTTACACTGAACATCTATCGACAATCCGGCTTTGCATTCTCAACGACGGCGAGCAGATCCAATTCCCTTTTTCGGTCTTGAAGCTCGCCAGCGGCGATAACGTGGCCGACAGCTTTTGGCGGCCAGAAAATGTCGCCTGCAATATCGCGGTGGATACCGGTAAGATCACCAGAATCCGCTCGAAGGATGAATTCTCCACCGTCGATCATGGCAATCATCCGGTCACCGGCACACCGCTCATCGGCGCGACCCTCCCAAAATGGGATGAGGTGATCGATATGGCGCGCACCATTTCGACCATCTTCACCCCGGTGCCCTACCAGTCCATGGACATCGCCATCACCGATAACGGACCTGTGCTGATTGAAATCAATACGGGTGGCGGTTTCGACCTGCCGCAATTGGCTAGTGGACGAGGGTTCCTGACCCCTGAGGTCCTCGAATTTTTCAATCGTTTCGGCTATGCGATCTGACGCCACCGACGATGGCGGCGACCTCGCCGACGGTGTGCCAGAAGCGGCGCTGCGTGATGTGCAAGAGCTTCTGCGCAGTGGCGACCTGTTCAGATATACACGCGCAGACGCCTCGCCCGTAACCCAGCTCGAAACAGCATTTGCGGATTATTTGGGGTGCCGCTACGCGCTCGCCGTCAACTCTTGCTCCTCCGCTATCTTCCTTGCGCTCAAGGCACTGAGCATCTCACAAAACGGCAAAGTGCTCTTGCCGGCCTTCACCTTCGGCGCGGTGCCCTCCGCTGTGGTGCATGCGAGCGCGACACCTATCCTGATCAATACGGGACGGGACCTTCGTCTTGACACGAAGGACTTCGTTCAGAAGCTTGATCAAGGCGCAGAGGCCGTGCTGATCAGCCATATGCGCGGCCACACATCTGACATGGACACCATCACCTCGCTGTGCACAGATCGCGGTGTCCCGCTGATCGAAGATGCGGCGCACTCTTTAGGAACAAAATGGGATGGGCGGAAGATCGGCACGCTTGGCCAGATCGGCTGTTTTTCGTTCCAGTCCTACAAGCTGATCAATGCCGGTGAAGGCGGCATGATCGTGTCGGATGACCCTGACTTAATGGCGCGCGCGATCATCATGTCTGGCGCCTACGAACGGAACTGGCGCAAGCACCAGGCCGTTAGCGATGCCTGCGAACGGTGGCAAGGGCGCTTGCCCCTCTACAATATGCGGATGAACAACCTCTCCGCCGTTGTCGCATATCATCAAATCGCGCTGATTGATCAGCGTGTTGAGCGCGGTCGCGCCAACCACGATCGTGTCGCCGCGCTTCTTCAGTCATCACCCTATTTTGACGTGCCGAAGGGCCTCCCAGAAGAGCGCCGAGCGCCGGATTCCATTCAGTTCCACTTGGAGGGCTTCGCCAATGATGCCGATGCGGCGGCCTTTCAGCGATGTGCCGCGACGCAAGGTGTGGATGTGCAAATCTTCGGCTTATCTGAGGGCAATGCACGGGCCTATTGGAACTGGGCCTTTATACCGACGCCGCGCGATCTCGCACCGACACGCAAGATTTTGCAGCGCGTTTGCGACGTGAGGCTGCCCCCGCATTTCAGTGACGCCGACTGCGACCGTATCGCTCACACCATTCTACGCGCTGCAGAACAAGCGGCCCCGTCTCAAGCCAGCAAAACGGCGTAGTCACCACACGGCCTAAAACACGCCCATGGCGAGCCCTGCCCCCAGGGCCGCGCCAAGCTCGCGACATTTGGCGAGATCCGTTTCAGGGATCGTCTTAGTTGCCAAAATCTCTTCGGTCGTTTGGGCGTGTGTACAGATGATAAGCGGCTCCTGCACCGCTTTGAGGCGCCAGCCGGTGGCGATGCGCGCTGTCTGCTTCGCGCAGTTCTCGCCATCAGAGCCCGCACAGACCATTTGCGCGTAAGGGCGCCCCTCGATCTTACCGAGCACCTGGTAGTAACAACGGTCGTAGAAATGCTTCATGGCCCCGGCGATAGCAGCCAAATTCTCTGGCGCCGCGAACAAATATCCATCCGCTGACAGAAGATCGTCTGGGCCCGCATCGGGAGCTTTCTTCAGAACGGTATCAACCTCCTCGCCCGCCGCCGCAGCGGCGGCTTCCGCCAACTGTTGGGTGCCCGTGGTCATCGAGTGATAGACGATTAAGAGCTTTGCCATCGACGGACGCCTACTGTGTCAACCTGTCGAGAATGTCCGCGTACCACGCCGCGTTCAGCCCTAAAACCTCGTCATGTTCAGGGTCACGCGCATTCGCCTCCAGACGAGAAGAATGAATGCCCACAAGCTGATAAGGGAAAGCCCCCCGCTCTCCCGTCGGCCGCACGACGGGTGCACCTGAAATGCCCCGATGGGTCCATGCATCCACAAGGAAGTACCCCTTGCCTTGAAAGCGCAGACCAAAGGGTGATGCCAGCGCGGCCTGGCGCGCCACCGGCAATTGGTGAAGATCATCTTGGAATCCCATCGGATAACCAAGCGTCAAAAGGCGCGAGCCCACCGGAATTGCCGCATCAGGACTCGGGATATGCCGACGACGGAAGGTGGTATAAAAGGCCGATTTCGGCCATGCATTCCGGTCGATCTCCACAACGGCCAAATCCACCTGCCCGCCCTCATCGCGCGCATCGCGCCACAGCGGCTTGCCTTCCTTTAATAAGGGGATGGCGAAGCCCGTCACCTCGGCAATATTGTTTCGGTCCGTGTGCACGTTGACGGTCAGCCCATCTGGGTGATGCCCACTTTCTGGGTCACAGACCACATGGCCGGAGGTGACGAGAAATAGGCGCTTCTTCCGCTCAAAGAGGAAACCGGTGGCGTTTGTCAGCGGGGCCCCCGCCAATGTCGTAAAAATGCGCAAAGTTGTGAGTAAAACCTGATCGATCATCGCTGCGCTCCTGCTGGCGAGGGCAATATTGACGGTATTATGTCCATTAACGCGTGAGAACCTGTGAAGTGCCGGGCTTCTCCCGCCAAGGGTTCGCGCTTACATCCTGCCCTATGACGCATCAAAGCCTTTCCCGCGATATCATCCGCCTTGAAGGTCCCGAGACCGACACCCTGCTGCAAGGCCTTCTCACCTGCAATGTGGAGGGACAGGCGCCGGGCGAGATCCGCCACGGCGCCCTGCTCACGCCGCAGGGGAAGATCGTTGATGCGATGCTACTGACCAAAACGGCCGATGCGCTCTTCATCGATGTGGCGTCGGGCCGGGGCGACGGGCTGCTCAAGAAACTCAAGCTCTATCGCCTTCGGGCAAAGGTTGAGATTGAGGATGCCGGCGCGGCCTATCACATCGCCATGGGCGAGGCGCCGCCGGGCGCCCTCGTCTCTGCCCCTGATCCACGCCATGAGGGCCTACCCACCCGTCACCTCGTGGAAGGCGCGCCAGAAAACGCTGATGGCGATGAGATGGTGCGCGATGAATTGCTTGGCCTGGGCGTGCCGGATTTTGGGCTGGGCTTTGGCGAGGCCGATAGCTTTCCGCTGGGCGTCAATCTCGACCTGCTCAACGGCATCGACCACAAAAAGGGATGCTTTGTAGGCCAGGAGGTGGCGAGCCGCATGTTCCGCAAAGGGGAAATCCGTAAGCGGACATGGCAGGTGGAAGGCGAAGGCTTAAGCGAGGGCCAGGATTTAAAGGTCGACGGGAGGACCGTGGCGACGGTCACGGCGGCGCAGGGCGATCTCGGCCTGGCCGCAACGCGGGTCGATCTCGTGTCCCCCGCCACCGCCTTAGACGTCGATCGGGAGGATGGGTCCACCGTTCGGCTTTTCCAGCCCGCATATTTCCCGAAAGTCCCCTCGTGACCGGCCACTGCCGCTGGGCACCGCGCGACGATGTGCTTTATGCGCATTATCACGATACGGAATGGGGGGTGCCCGAATATGACTCGCGGGCACTTTACGAGAAGCTGATCCTTGATGGCTTCCAGGCGGGGCTTTCCTGGCGCACGATCCTCTACAAGCGCGATAATTTCCGCGCCGCGTTCGAGGGCTTCCACCCTGAGCGCATCGCGCGGTGGGGCGAGCCCGAGGTCGCGCGCCTGCTACAAGACGCAGGGATCATCCGGCATCGCGGCAAAATCGAAGGCGCCATCAAGAATGCGCGCGCCTATTGCGACATGGCCGAGGCGGGGACGGATTTCTCCGAGCACCTTTGGTCTTTCGTTGACGGGGAACCTCGCCAACACAGTTGGGGTTTGGACGACGAAGTTCCGGCCACACACGCCATTGGCAACGCCATGGCCAAGGACCTCAAGCAGCGCGGCTTTAAATTCTGTGGGCCAACGATTGTCTATGCATTTTGCCAGGCGGTGGGGATCGTCAACGATCACATCACCACCTGCCCACGTCATGACGAAGTGGCAAAGCATCCGCCACATCCTCGCGCAAAAGCGCTCGCCGGGCGCTAACGCCGCATACCGCAACCAATCGCTCGGCCCGCCGTTAGTCGACGGAAAGGAGCAGCACATGACCGACAAATATCAAAAGGGCTCTTGGGTCGAATGGAACTGGGGCAATGGCACCGGCAAAGGAAAGGTGCAGGAGAGCTTCACCTCTAAGATCACAAAATCCATCGACGGCAATGACGTCACCCGCGACGCCGACGAGGACAACCCCGCCTATCTCATCGAACAAGAGGACGGGGATAGAGTGCTAAAGAGCCATTCGGAGCTCTCAAAAGCGTGACGGCGTGAGCGCGCGGGTGCTGTGAGAGTTGCATTCGCGCGCGGCGGGGCGCATCTTCGAACCCTTTTCAACGCGTCACCGAAATCGTCCCGCTGTTCCTATGACCCAACTTCCCGCCAAAGCGCGCATCCTGTCGACCGGGCTTTTCACGCCCTCCCAAAGCATCACCAATGAAGAGCTGGTTGAGAGCTACAATGCCTGGGTCGCGCAATGGAATGCGGCGCATCCCGACCAGCCCAAAGAGCCCTCGTCCGCTGGGTTCATCGAAAAGGCGTCGGGCATCAAGGCACGATACGTTCTCGATAAAGAAGGCGTGCTCGATGTGGACCGGATGCGCCCGCGCCTGCCTGAGCGATCGAATGACGAGATCTCAATCATGGCGGAAATGGCCGTGGCCGCCGCGCGCGATGCGATGAAGGGAGCGGATTTGAAGGCTGGCGATATCGACGCCGTCCTCTGCGCCGCCTCGAACATGCAGCGGCAATATCCGGCCATGGCGGTGGAAATCCAAAATGCCCTCGGCATTGACGGCTATGGCTTTGACATGAATGTCGCCTGCGCTTCGGCTGCCTTCGGATTGCAAACAGCGGTCGGCTTGTTGAGCACCGGCGCGCGCCGTGTACTGATGGTCAATCCGGAAATCTGCACCGCCCACGTGAACTATAAGGACCGCGACGGCCATTTCATCTTTGGCGATGTTGCCACCGCAGTCATCGTCGGCGGCGCGGAAGAAGAGGCAGGCCCGGGGGCGTTCGATATTCTCGACACGCGGCTGAAGACGGTCTTCTCCAACAACATCCGCAACAATATGGGCTTTCTCGACCCTGCGACCGACAGCGTGATCGATTTAAATGATCCCAATACGGACAAGCTGTTCAAACAAAATGGCCGATCGGTGTTTAAAGAGGTGGTGCCGATGGTTTCGGAAATGATCGCCACACACCTGACGGATAACGGCATCGACCATGGCGAGGTCAAACGGCTTTGGCTGCACCAAGCCAATCTCAACATGAATGTGTTGATCGCCAAACGGATCTATGGCCGAGAGCCCGCCTTCGACGATGCCCCCGTGGTGCTCGACGAATATGCGAACACGTCCTCGGCCGGCTCCATCATCGCCTTCCACAAACACCGCGGCGGTTTTTCGAGCGGTGATATCGGCGTGATCTCCGGCTTTGGCGCAGGGTATTCGGCCGGATCCGTGATTGTGCGGGCGTGCTGAAGATGAGCGCGGAACGGCATTTTTATGAGCCGAAGGCGGGTCATGGCCTCGCCCACGATCCGTTCAATTCGATCGTCGCGCCGCGCCCCATCGGCTGGATCTCAACGCATAATGGCGAGGGCGG
>CAYFHK010000062.1:0-15551 GCA_964342585.1 uncultured Caulobacterales bacterium
GGTGCACTGGATACAGCGGGTCATGATCGTCTTGATCAGCGGGCCCATATATTTCTCGGAAACGGCGCGCTTGTTTTCCGCAAAGCGCGAGCCGCCACGGCCATAGGCCATGGCCTGGTCTTGCAAATCGCATTCACCGCCCTGGTCACAGATCGGGCAATCGAGCGGGTGGTTGATGAGAAGGAATTCCATCACCCCTTCCCGCGCCTTTTTCACCATGGGCGTGTTGGTGAACATTTCCGGCGGTTGGCCTTCTGGCCCAGGGCGCAGGTCACGCACGTTTTGCGCACAAGAGGCGACGGGCTTTGGCGGCCCGCCCTTCACCTCGATCAGGCACATCCGACAATTGCCCGCAATCGACAGACGCTCATGGTAGCAGAACCGAGGGATTTCCTCGCCCGCCGCCTCACACGCCTGCAACAGGGTCAGACGGGGGTCGACATCGATTTCTCGGCCATTGACTTTGATGGTGCGCAATTCGGTCATGAAAACAGTCCTGGGATATCGAGGCGTGATGCACGCTCACAGGCAATATTTCAACGATCCCTAACGAATTCCGCCATAAAGGCCAGAGGGGTAATGTCGCAATTGCACAATTGCCTCCGCCGCGCGCGTGAGGCAAAGCCGCCGCCCTGCCAAAGGAGATTGCGGTCTGCTTACCGCCCTGAAATCCGCTACGAAAACCGGCCTCGCCCATCTGAGCGCCCGTCGCCAGATTGCCGCCGCCTTGTCGCGGCAGAGCACACGTGGCCGGGTAATGTTCTTCCCCTCGGTGGATTTCCAGGGCGTGCGGATGCGCGATGCAGAGCTGGCCGAGGAGATGACGCGGCAGGGGTGGTCTGCAGTATGCCTGTCGGCGCGGCTGAGCCTTTCCGCGCGGCTGGATGCGATCCGGCGGTTCAAACCGCAGATCATCGTGCTGAAATCCGCGCGCTCGCCGCTCCAGCGCACGGGCTTCTACCCTGGCGCGAAGGTCGTGTTCGATATCGACGATGCGGACCACCAAGATGAAGCCCTGGTCGACCAGATCACCGAAATCGCCAAAACCGCTGACCGGATTTTGTGCGGCAGCCGCTATCTTGCCGAGTGGTATCGGCAGCATAACGACAATGTCGATGTCGTCTGGACCGGCATGCAGATGCGCGACGGGGCAACCACGCCGCAGGCAAACCGCGGCCCCGTTATTGGCTGGGCGCACAGCCACCCGGCGGGCTATCCGCGCGAGGCGGCCTTCACGCTCGATGTGATGACGGCGCTGTCGCGCGCGGTGCCAGAGGCGCGTTTACGGATTTACGGCTGGGATGATCGTGATGAGCGGCTTTCCGCGCTGGCTGAAGACGCAGCCTCACGGGGCATCCCGCTTGAAACCCGGCCTTTCATGTCGCCTGACGCGTTCCATGCCTCGCTACAAGAGCTTGCCGTCGGCCTACAGATCATCGCGCCGGATGTGCCCTACTCCCAAGGCAAGAGCTTTGGGAAGATCCTCAACTATATCAATGCTGACGTGCCCGTGGTGGCGACAGACGCGCTGGAGCATCCCCACTTCTTCAACTCCGGCACCGATGGGGTCTTAGCACCGCATGATGCGGGACAATGGGCCGAAGCAATCGCGCCCTTATTGACCGATCCGGCACAGCGCGAAGCCATGGCCGCCGCCGCAAAGGAAAAGATGCGCCTAACGCTGAGCCTTCCCGTGATCGCACAGCAAGTGGGCAAAATCTTCGATGAAATGCTGATGCGCGGGTGAAGTCTCGCGGAAGGAGTGAACGGATCACTGCCAGCGGGCCTCAAGGATAAACAAAATCCGAATACAGCGAATTTACCTATAGTTGAGGCTGATAGCTTACGATCGTTCGGTGGTTAAAGGGGATCATCGCCGTGAGCAACTCAACGAAGCGTGAAGACTTTCGTAACGAACTCCTTTCAACGAAATCGGGCAGGCTGATGCTCGAAGCCATTGACCGGCTGCCCGACGGCGTCAGTATTTTCGACGAAGACTTCACCCCGCTCTACGCCAACAAAACCTCGATGGAGCGCTTCTCGGCAACCCACGACCGCCTCTCGAACGGCGAGAGCTTCCGGGAGGCCAACCGGCACGCTGTCGTTGAGGCGATGCCGCATTTCACCGCTGAACAAGTCGATCAAGCGACCGACGAAATTCTCGCTCATGCGCTAGAAGGCCGACCGCTTTACGTGAAGACCCAAGGCGGATCGATCGTGAAGACGGTCTATGAAGAATTGTCCGAAGGCCAACGCGCAGCGATCTCTGTCGACATCACTGAGCTGAAGCACCGAGAAAAAGAGCTCATCAAAGCGCGCCAGCGGGAAGAAGCGGCGAACGCGGCGAAATCGGTTTTCCTCTCGAATATGAGCCACGAAATTCGTACGCCTCTCAATGCTGTGGTCGGGCTGGCGGAAATTCTCAAAGGATATGATCTGCCTGAAGAGGTTTATCGGCATGTGTGTGCGATTCACGAAGCGGGCGATAACCTCACCCTGCTCCTCAACGATGTTCTCGACACGGCGAAAATCGAGAGTGGCAAGTTAGAGCTCGCCCCCGTCGCGACCGATCTTTTGACATTCATCGACTCGACAAAACAATTGTGGTTCCCGCGGATCCGTAACAAAGGCCTGAAGTTCATCACAATGGTGGACACGAACCTTCCGCCTGTTCTTGTTTTCGATCCGCTAAGAGTTCGTCAGTGTCTGTCCAATCTCATCTCTAATGCGATCAAATTTACGGACTCCGGCGGCATAACCGTGATGATCCGTGGAGAGCCATTGAGCCGCGATCGGCTCCAACTCGTCATTTCTGTGACTGACACGGGCACTGGCATCGACCCCAAGGTGGCAGCAAAGCTCTTCCAACCGTTCACGCAAGCTGACGCAAAGGTTGCTCAAGAGCACGGCGGCACCGGCCTTGGGCTGAACATTACCCGTGAGTTGGCCCATTTGATGGGCGGCGAAATCGTTCTCGAGTCATCACCGGGCGAAGGCAGCACCTTCGTCGTCACCCTTGAGGTCGGTGTTGCAGATGAACAGCGGACACGACCCCGCCAAGATATTCAGCAGACGGCTGAGCCAGTTGGCGAACTCAAAGGCAAGCACATCCTCATCGTTGATGACATTCCGATCAATCGTGAAGTTGCGCGGCTGCTCCTCACACGGCTGGGCTGTCGCTGCGTTGAGGTGTCGAGCGGTCTCGATGCGCTGATCGCTTTGGAACAAGAACGCTTCGATGCGGTGCTGCTCGATGGGCAGATGCCGATCATGGACGGCCCAGAGACGATCTCGCGCATCCGCGCCAGCGACAAGGATTATCGCGATGTCGCCGTTATTTCCATGACGGCCGATGTGATGGCGGGCGACCGCGAATGGTATCTGTCGCTCGGCATGGACGGATACCTGCCCAAGCCCATCGGCGAGCATAGCCTGAAAAGGGAGCTTCTGCGCGTGCTGAAGGAAAAAGCAGGCGGCGGCGACCACACGGCAAAGACGGCTGCTGCCTGACCCCTAGCCGCTGAGATGAGCTGAATTCGCTCGAGGGCACCTGAGATAAATATCGACACTACCTGGGTTTTTGTATTGAACTCTGCCTCGAGGTGAGCTATTTGAGTTCACATTATGAACCCAGAAGACGCCCGATCAACCCCAATCCCTTTGTGTGACTGCGGGCTTGCCGCGGCAGCAAACCTGCTCGCGGATCGATGGACGGTGCTCGTGCTTCGCGAAGCGTTTTACGGTGTCGGGCGCTTTGAAGACATCCGTGCAGACCTTCAGATCCCGAAGGCGACTCTCACCAAGCGCCTTAATTCGCTCATTGATGCCGGTCTTCTTCAAAAGGTTAGCTACGAAGAACCAGGACAGCGGCTGCGCGAACGCTACGCCCTCTCCGAACAGGGGCGGCGTTTGGCGCTACCCCTCCTAGCGCTGATGCAATGGGGCGATGACGCGCTGCTGGGGGGCAAAAGCGCGCTCGCCCTGACCTCTAAAACCAGTGGTGCCCGCGTTCGGGTCGGCTTTGTCGACGAAGACGGAAACGCTGTGCGCCCCGATCAAGTTGCCTACACCCCTCGC
Organism: uncultured Caulobacterales bacterium; assembly: GCA_964342585.1. GTDB lineage: Bacteria > Pseudomonadota > Alphaproteobacteria > Caulobacterales > Parvularculaceae > Parvularcula. Next base: position 4,078 of record CAYFHK010000062.1, read on the forward strand.
CCCCCAACAAAGAAAGAGACATCATCATGACCTGGCTATCACTTCTACTCCTGACAAAGATCATCGTGACAGCGGCCCTGGTCGCCGTCCCGTTCCTTGCCCTACCCGTTCAGCGTTTGACCCCGCTCACCGGCGGAAACGCCTCCTCACCGGCGCTTTATCGTCTATATGGCGTGGCAACGATTGCCCTTCTCACCGTATACGGATTTGGCATTCTCGGCGCCGAAATGGGTGTGATGCCATGGGGCACAGTGCTAGCGGGAATTGTATCGAACCTCGGCGCTTCGATTGTTCTCGTCAGCACAGGAACCAGCAACAAGATGCGCGCGCCGTCTCTCTTCTTCGGAGGGATTGCTGCTTTGCTGATGCTGAGCACGCTTGCGCCTGATGTAGCGCTTACCCGCGCTTGGTAAGTGGGACTTCGGCCCCACGGCGAGACAGGTTTGACTAAGCCAACCCTGTTGGCACTTGCGTGAGCGCGCCCTCGCCCGCCACCGTCGTCCATTCGCGTACCCACCATTTGGTGACGAGGCCGTTCTGCACATATGGATCGGCTTCAGCGAAGGCCCGGGCAGCAGCGTCATCTGGCCCTTTAAACACCAATGCCGCCCCGCCCTCTTCATCGGCGAAGGCGCCCGCAAGGACGATCTTCCCCTCATCGGCATAGAGCTTTGCCAACCGGAGGTGCGCCGCACGGAATGCACCGCGGCGCTCCAGGTGATCGGGCACGGTTTGATAGAACAGGATGAAGTGTTTGTCGGTCATCCGCTGGTCATAGCTGAAGACGGAACTGTTGCGAACCGCACATCCCTGCGACGGCAGGGAGCTGAACCTTTTCCAAGAAACCAGATCGATGCCTCCGGATCTGGTCCGGGGGAGGCATGCGCGGGGATGAGCGGCGGTTAGGGTGTTTGCCGCTCTCAAGCGGTGGAGCGCGGTCCCGCGATAATGATCAGCGCGCCGACGAGGCAAAAGCTTGCGCCGATCAAATCCCACCTGTCCGGCCGCAGCCCCTCAACCAACCGAAGCCAGACAAGGGACGCCGTGATATAAACGCCGCCATAGGCCGCATAGGCACGGCCCGCCGCGGCGCTTTCCACCTGCGCCAACAGAAAGGCAAAAAAGGCAAGCGAGGCGAGCCCCGGCATCACCCACCAGAAGGATTTGCCCAATCGCAGCCACGCCCAAAAGGCGAAGCAGCCCGCGATCTCCGCGACCGCGGCAGCGATATAGGCGAAGACCGTCAGCATTCGGCGTTGTCCGCCTTAGCCAGCAGCAGCGCCTGCTTTGCGCGGACGGCGACGGCGCGGCTTGGCCGGTTTCGTATTCGCGTTGGCATTTGCGGGCCCGCTGCTGCGCGCGGGGCGCGCAGCTCTGGGCTGTTGGTTTTGACGACGCTGTCCGCCGCCACCACCATTGCCGGGGCGTTTGGGCTTCGGCACGCGCAGGGCCGGATCGGGCGCCGCTTGAACGAGGTTCTCGCTGCCCTCAGGCGCGGTGAGCACCTCGACGGCAACGCCTGTGGTTTTCTCCACCTGGCGCAGATCATAGAGCTCTTCCGCGCTCACCAACGAGATGGCAATGCCCTCGCGACCGGCCCGGGCCGTGCGACCGATGCGGTGCACATATTGTTCGGGCACGGTGGGCATCTCGTAATTGACCACATGGCTGATGCCATCGACATCGATGCCGCGCGCGGCGATATCCGTGGCGATCAGCACACGGCATTGGCCGGCCCGAAAGGCGTCGAGGGTGCGCACACGTTGGTTCTGATTTTTGTTGCCGTGGATCGCCTGTGCATGAATGCCGCCGGCCTCCAGCTTCTTCACCACTTTATCCGCACCGTGTTTGGTGCGGGTAAAGACGAGCACGCGGTCATAGTCCGTCGTTTGCAACACCGCCTCAAGCAAGGCCGGTTTGTTCGACGGATCGACGTGGTGGACGCCTTGCGAAATGCGCTCAGCCGTAGTGCTGGGCGGGGTGACGGAGACGCGCACGGGATCGTTGAGATAGCCATTCGCCAACTCTTCGATCTCCTTCGGCATCGTGGCCGAGAAGAGAAGGCTCTGCCGTTTGGCGGGGACTTCAGCCATGATTTTGCGCAGATCACGGATAAAGCCGAGATCGAGCATGTGGTCGGCTTCGTCGAGGATGAGGGTTTCCACCTCATCGAGGCGGATGGCATTGCGCTCGATCAGGTCAACCAGGCGGCCGGGCGTTGCGACGAGCACATCGCAGCCCTTCCGCATGGCGGCGATCTGCTTGCCGATCTTCACGCCGCCAAAAACCGTTTCCACACGGCATTTGAGATGTTTGGCGAAGCCGGTTGTGCTTTCCGCGATTTGCAGGGCCAGCTCACGGGTCGGCGCAAGGATCAACACGCGCGTGGCCGTGGGTGAGAGCCGCTTTGGCGCATTGGCCAGTTTGGTGAGGGTCGGCAGCGCGAAGGCCGCCGTTTTGCCGGTGCCGGTTTGCGCAATCCCGAGCACGTCGCGGCCTTTGGTCAGGTGCGGGATGGCCTGGGTTTGGATCGGGGTGGGCTGTTCGTAGCCGAGATCGGTCACGGCACGGAGAACCTGCGGGTGCAGGTCGAGATCAGAAAATGTGGTCACAAAAGACTTTCTACATATACCAAGGCGGGTCGCAGATATCTGCGGCCTCGCTGCGGCTCTTCTTTTTCGGGAACGGCCCGCGCGACGGGGCCATTTGCAATGGTGTTGTCTCAAGAAGGGAGCTGACGGGGAGCCGATTTTTCAGCCGCCGCCCTTCACGCTGCCACCTTCATCCGCGCTTATCTGCGCGGTGACGCAGCGGGACATGGGGGTACCCGCGTTAAAAAGCAATGAAAATCGGTGGGGGGGGTGCCTCTCGGTATTCTCTACCATCTAAGGCGGATCACGTTACAGGCACGCTAAATCAAAACAACGCCTTGAACGACAGTTGGCAACACCAGCGGGCGTGGTGGCATTATGACTAGTGCAGAATCCGCTGCGACTACCGGCGGCAGGATATTTAAAAAACCGTAGAAACGCGCCGGCAATGACTTCTCAAATAATATGACAAAACCAAGGTCGCACCGGAAATCTCAATAAACAAAGATCAATAATATACAATTCTGTATTCTTGACTAATTTTCTATATTCGATTCCCTATTTTTGCGACCCGCAAACCAGCAGTAAATCGAGAAAAAGAAAATCAAAGTCAAACGGACTGCAGAGTTTAAAAACACACTATCCCAATCGATCGGGGGGCCTTCCGTTCGAAGCTGCATTATGACTTCAACGGCGCCAGTTCCGACGCCGACGAAAATCATCCCAACGAAAACAAGAACAACATACCTTTTCAAGCTCATACAATTTATCAAGCTCCCTGATATAGAGAGATTTCTCCAAATCGCCTCTGCGTTCTTGCCCCTAACAATCCGACGCATCAAGGAACTTCATTTGCCCACGACTTAAGTCTTTTGCTGAATATGGGTCAGTACCGCTAGTGTCATCGGCATGAGCGCCCTGTATCGAGGCAAAAATCCCAACACAGAGATCTAACCGGAAGCCTTTAGGGCGATGAGCGTCGTGCCAAGATTACCTCTAGCACCTTGAACAGCGGCCTGCGACCCAGCCAACCGCCGCTCCTTCGACGGCGCCGTCCACAGTTTGGTGTCCAGAGACGACCAACATTCCGTCCGAACCGGCTGACTCAAGAGCGCCAGAAGCAGCGCATCCCGCACATTCCCGCGAAGGCGGGAACCCGTCGTCAGCCTTCCTCAGGCCCGGATCCCTGCCTTCGCAGGGATGTGCGGGATGGGCTTAAGGCCGCGGCCTGGCCGCGGGGTCCACCCCGCTTTAGTCTCTGGGCCCCGCGGTCAAGCCGCGGGGAGCCTTTTGAGAGCGAAGTTTACTCGAACTCGGGGGCCTTCGGGAAAGGCAGCTCGAAGAGGTCTTCCGACACCTTGTTTGGGTAGTTCGGATCGCGCTTTTCGAAGAAGGCGGCGATGCCCTCTTTCGCGTCATCGCTGCCGCCGCGCCATTGGATCGAGCGGCTGTCGACGCGGTGGGCCATCATCGGATGCTCCGCCCCCATCATGCGATAGACCATCTGGCGGGCCACCGCGACGGAGACAGGCGCGGAATGATCCGTCATCTGATGGGCGAGCGCCTTTGCGGCGGGGAGCAGCTCATCGGGCTCGTGCAGGGATTGAACGAGCCCCTTCTCATGGGCTTCCTCTGCCAAGAAGACCCGCCCTGAATAGAACCATTCAAGGGCGTTGGCGGGACCCACAAGGCGCGGGAGGAACCAGCTCGAGCACGCCTCCGGCGTGATGCCACGGCGGGAGAAGACAAAGCCATATTTCGCGCCCTTAACGGCCAGGCGCGCATCCATGGGCAATTGCATCGTCGCGCCGACACCGACGGCCGCGCCGTTCACGGCGGCGATGACAGGCTTTACGCTTTCATAGATGCGCAACACCACACGACCACCGCCATCACGACGGATCCCGTCAACGATGATATCATCCGTGGCCGCATTTTTATCATAGTTGAAGGTGTCACCGCCGGAGGTGCCGAGGTCCGCGCCCGCGCAGAAGGCGCGCCCCTCGCCCGTCACGATGACCGCCTTGATGTCGTCATTCGCGTCGGTGTGGTCGAAGGCAGCGATCAGCTCTGCCCGCATGATGTTGTTGAACGTGTTCATCTTGTCTGGGCGCGACAGGGTGAGGATCCCGATCCCGTCCTCGATGGCCAGCTTCAGCGTTTGGAATTCAGGTAAGCTCATCTGGCCCTCCTTACGCGATCATTGAGGCCATGCGGCCACGGATGATCTCGTTGGCATCTCCGACGATGCGGTCGATCAGCTCTTTCACGGTCGGGATGTCGTGGATGAGGCCCTGCACCTGACCGGCCCAATAGAGCCCCTCTTCCAGATTGCCATTGGCCATCACTTCGCGGCCCTTTGCCCCGGCGACGAGATGCTTGATGTCTTCGAATCCGGTGCCCTCTTCAGCCAGGATCTCGACCACCTTGTCGGAAACGGTGTTCTTGCCGACGCGCGCGGTGTTGCGCAGCTTACGGAAGATGAGGTTCGTGTCGCGCTCATCGCTGTCGACGATCTTCTGCTTCACATTCTCGTGAATGCCCGCTTCTTGGGTCGCGCAGAAGCGCGTGCCCATATTGATGCCGTCCGCCCCAAGCGCCAGGGCAGCGGCGAGGCCACGGCCATCGCCAAAGCCTCCCGACGCGATCATCGGCACGGTAACTTTGTCAGCTGCAGCGGGGATGAGGATCAGACCGGGGATATCGTCTTCGCCCGGATGGCCTGCGCATTCAAAGCCATCAATGGAAATCGCATCGGCCCCCATGCGTTCAGCGGACAAGGCATGGCGAACGGCGGTGCATTTGTGGATGATCTTCACGCCATTGGCTTTGAGATCATCGACGTGTTCTTGCGGGCGGCTGCCGGCGGTCTCCACAATAGTCACGCCCGACTCGATGATCGCGCGGCGATACTCGGCATAGGGCGGCGGCGTCATGGTGGGCAGGATCGTGAGGTTCACGCCAAAAGGCTTATCCGTCATCTCGCGGACGCGGCCGATTTCCTTAGCGAGGTCTTCCGGCGTGGGCTGGGTCAGCGCCGTGAGGAAGCCAAGCCCCCCTGCATTCGCCACCGCCGCGACCAGCTCCGCTTTGCCCACCCATTGCATGCCGCCCATGGCGACGGGGTGCTCGATGCCGAACATCTCAGTAAACCGGGTTTTGAACATGACTTGCGTTCCCTATGTCTCTCGCCGTTTTGGCCTCAGCGAGGCCATACCGAACCTTCGACGGGGTGCGCAATGGGGCAGGCCGCTAGCGGTGCAATTGTATAGGCGCCGCGTGTTAGCCAAATTCGTCGCGATATCTCAGTCTTGTTTCTCAAGCAGTCTGGGATCGCGCATGGCCAGAAAATCGGCTGGGGGAACCGCACGGGGCAAGCCAATCAGATAAATGGCCTCGCCCACAACTTCGCCCTCCGCATGAAGCGCTCGCGCTGGCACAACGATTTTGTCACCTGCAACCACCGAGACACTCTTGCCGCTTTCGGCATCCAAAAACGTGGTCTGCCCTTTCATGACGTAGATGTGCACATCCTCGTCGTGCCAATGGATGTCCGCGGCGGGTGCTGTTCCCGAAACATAGGTTGTTGGCCACAAACCGCGGGCGGCGCAGTCCTTCAATGCATCCGCCAGGCCGTCGAAGGCCGCTTTTTCGATTTGAAGTGTCATCGGCGCTGTCTCCCATAAGAAGTCGCCGGAAGCCTGCAGAAGTTGCGCGATGCAGAAAATGGCATGACTGACATAGGTTTCGTGCCATTACTGCATGAATGGACCTTTCTGCCCTTCGTCTCCTGCTTGAGGTAGCCCAGGCCGGCAGCTTCGCCGAAGCGGCGAGACGGTATGATTTGGACCCTTCTTTGGTCTCAAGGCGCATCGGTCGCCTTGAAGAAGAGATCGGTTTCCGGCTGTTTCAGCGCACAACCCGCCGGGTTGCGTTAACCGAAGCCGGGCGCCGCTTTGTCGAGGCTGTCGGTTCGCATCTCGACGCAATCGAAGACGCTCAACACGCCGGGCGTGACCACGCGGGGCAACCTAGCGGCACGCTGCGGGTGACGGCATCGAGTTCTTTTGGTCACACGGTCATCGTCCCCCTTCTGGATGACTTCCGCCGGATTGCGCCCGACGTGAAACTCGAGCTTATGCTGACCGACCGGCGATTAGATCTGATCGAGGATCAGGTCGATGTCGCCATCCGGCTGGGGACGCTGGAAGACAGCGGGATGATTTCGCGGCGCATAATGCCTATTGCGTTTCGGCTCTATGCATTACCCTCAGTATGCGAATCTGCTCTAAAAATCCACTCCCCTAAAGAATTGGAAGGGGTGGACTGTTTGACCTATCCGGGGAGCGTGGCGTCTGGCACCGTCGCTATACTGACAAAAAAGGGCCGTGAGAAAGTTCGCCTCAATGGGCCTATTGCCATCTCGAACGCGCTCGCTCTTAAACAGTGTGCCTTAAATGGGCTTGGCCCTGCGCTGTTGCCCGATTGGCTTGTCGCGGATGATCTTGCGGCAGGGAGTTTGATAGATTGTTTTCCGGATTGGACTTTCGTGGTGGGTGAGGCAGACCAGGCCGCATGGTTCTTGTATCCATCACGAGCTTATCTGCCTTTGAAAGCGCGTCGGTTTATGGATTTTATCTACGCCCGGCTTTCGAGAAAAGGTGCAGGTGGATCTCCCGACAATTCACCCAATGAGCTGCGACACAGACCATGACTTCGCCCCTTACGCACTCGCATGTCCTAAAGCTCGCCGTTCCCGTCATGCTCTCGCAGGCAGCGATCGCGACCACGGGCGTGGTCGATATCACGGTGATGGGGCTCCACGGCGACAAAGTGGACATCGCGGCGGTGGCGCTGGCCGCGGTGATCTTCAGCTTCCTTTATTGGGCGTTTGGCTTCCTCCGCATGTCGACGACGGGCCTCGTGGCGCAGGCGGAAGGCCGCGGCGACGAGGTTGAAGCGCGCACGGTGCTGCACCGGGCCATGGCGATTGGCGCAGGGATTGGCGCGGCGATCTTGTTGCTGTCGCCGCTGTTGCGGCAAGTCGTGTTCCTCCCCTTCGGCGCGACAGACGCCGTCGAAACGCTGGGTACAGACTATTTCGATGCGCGGATATGGGGCGCGCCTGCCCTGCTCGGCCAGTTTGCGATTTCGGGATACCTTCTCGGGGTGGGGCGCACCGGGCAGCTGCTCGCGCTGCAAGTCATCGCCAATGGGGTGAATGCGGGGCTCGATGCGTGGTTCGTGGCCGGGCTCGATTGGGGGCCAGCGGGGATCGGCGCGGGGACGGCCATCGCGGAGTGGACAGCTCTCTTCTATGGGCTCGTCATCACACGGAATGTATGGCGACCAGCGAACAGGCTGCGCGACCCGGTGGCGATGAAGGCGCTGCTTGTCGCCAATATCGACATCATGATCCGCACTTTGGCGCTTCTCTTCGTATTCGGATGGTTCGCCCGCGGGGGCGCGCAGCTGGGCACGGCCGCATTGGCCGGGAATGAAATCCTGCTGCAATTCATCGCCGTTGCCGCCTTCGTCCTCGATGGCTTTGCCTTTGTGGCGGAAAAGGAAGTCGGCGAAGCTTATGGTGGGGGCGACATGCGTCGGCTCAACCGCGCCATGATTGTTACCACCCATTTGTCGCTCGGGGGCGGCGCCGTGCTGGCGCTCATCTATCTGCTCGCCGGGCCAAGCCTCCTTGAAACGGTGATCCGCGATGATGAGGCGCGCGGCGTGGCGATGGCGTTTTTGCCGTTTTGCGCCGCTGTCCCACTGTTGGGTGTGCCCGCGTGGCAGTTCGATGGCTTTTTCCTTGGCGCCACACGCAGCCGCGCCCTCCGCGATGCCGCTCTATTATCGACCACCGCCTATGTCGTGACCGATCTCTTATTGCGACCGGCCTTCGGCAATACCGGTCTTTGGAGCGCGTTCGTGATCTTCTACCTCTATCGCGCGGCGGCGTTGGGCTTGTTCCTTCCCGCGCTCATCAAATCCGTCGATGGATCTACGCGGATAATAGCGCGGCGCGTCGCGGAAAATTAACGCGTTGGTCGCATTATCGCCGCCGAGAGAGGGTGAGAGTTGGTCGTTAGATGAGCGAGCCGGAAACAATACCGCAGGCGTTGAAGCCTGGATCGCTTGCGGAAAAGATCGCGCTGTTGCTCGATCGGGTGGCGCCTGGCACCACGCGATGGGGCCGTTTCCGCCGGACGGTGTCCCTGACTTGCCTTGTTCTCCCGATCGCCATCGGCATCGCGGTCGCCTCGCGCCTGTTCCAAGTGGAAGTCTTAGGTCGAGACCCCATCCACCTTAGCGTCCTCGTTGTTGACGCGACAGTTTCCTGCACCTTGGCTGCATTTTTTCTCATCTATTACTGCGTGAACCTTGTCGCCTCTGTGCGGCAAACGCGAGCTGAGCTGACGGATGCGCTACGCCAGGCCAAAAGAGCGAATGAGGCAAAAACCGCCGTCATCGCCAATGTCAGCCATGAAATCCGGACACCGCTAAACGGCATTTTGGGCATGAGCCAAGTGTTGCTCACACGGCCGCTTAACAGCGAGGATCGCGCACTCGTCGAAACCCTAGATGATTCAGGCAAGACCCTGCTGACCATATTGAACGACATCCTGGACCTCTCCAAAATCGAAGCCGGGAAACTTGCCATTTCGCCAGTTGAAGCAGACCTTGGTCAGCTCCTGAGCCGGATCGATGCCTTGTTCCGTCCGCTGGCAGACGAAAAGCACTTGGATCTCATCTTCGAGCATCAGGGCTTGCCCACGGCGCTCGTCTTCGATCCTGTGCGCGTGAGCCAATGCGTGAGCAATTTGGTCTCAAACGCCATTAAGTTCACCGATACCGGCAAAGTCATCGTCCGCACAAATGCCGCAGCCCCCGGTTTAGATGGCGGTGTACGGATTGAGATCGCCGTGATCGACACCGGCAGTGGGATCGACGGCGAAACGCAAGCACGGCTCTTCACCCCCTTCACACAAGGCACAGGATCGCCCTTGCGCCATATGGGCGGCACAGGGCTGGGGTTATCGATTACGCGCCAATTGGCCGAGTTGATGGGCGGCGGCGTATCATTGAAGAGTGAGGTCGGCGATGGATCCGTCTTTACCCTGAGCTTCATCGCCGATACGGCAGATGCGGAAAAGCGCCTGTCAGCACCGAAAGCTGAACGTATACCACCCGAAGCCATTGATGCGCTACGTGGCGCGCGAATCCTTGTCGTAGACGATGTACAAGTGAACCGACAGGTGGTTCGGCACTTCCTCGCACCTCACGGTGCCGATTTGATTGAAGCGGCGAATGGCCGCGAGGCGCTGGACATGCTGAAAGCACATCCAGTCGATCTCTTGGTGTTGGACGTTCACATGCCAGTGTTAGACGGCATCGAAACAGTGACGCGCATGCGCGCCTCGCCATCAGGTTTATCTGTACTGCCCGTGGTCGCATTGACGGCTGATGCCGGGCGTGAGGACCGCGCCAGATTACTCGCCGTCGGGATGACGGCCGTATTGACGAAGCCGCTCAACGCGAAAGAATTGGTTGGCACTGTTGGCCAGTGCCTCGTCGCCGCAACCTGCCCCGACTTTACGACGCAAGCCGCTTTGGATTTGGCGTAGACAGAATAAATTCGCGGTCGCGATGGCGACCGACGAGAAACTCATACTCGCCGACTTTCACGAACCCGTAAGCGCCGTAGAACCGCTGGGCAGATCGGTTATCGGAGTAAACGCCGACATAGACGGGATGGAGCCCCATCTCGTCGAGCCAATCGAGCATCACATCCATGAGACGCCGGCCGAGCCGCTTATTCTGGTAGGCGTCGCGCACGTAGACGCGTTTGATCTCGGCAGCCTTTGGCGTTGGCCGCTTTATCGGCAGCGCATTTGGGCCGCAGACGCCATAGGCCGCAACATTCGCGCCTTCATCCGCTTCTTTGTCGCGAATGAGCCAAACACCCACCGACGGATCGGCAATTGCAGCATCATACCATTCACGACTATGCGCAGCGGCGAGAAACGTCTCCAGGTCTTCCGCCGTGTACAGATGAGCGAATTTTTCGGTGAACGTGTCGCGCCCGATGGCGACCAGGCATTCCAAATCGGCGGCAGTAGCAACTTCAAGGACGAACCGGTCGGTCACTACTCCGCAGCCGTCATGACTTGAACATGCCCTTTGCTCGTCCGGTAATGGCTGATCTTCTCTTCGATCTCGTGACGGAAGTGCTGGATGAGCCCTTGCACCGGCCATGCCGCCGCATCGCCCAAGGCACAGATCGTGTGGCCTTCAATCTGGCCGGCCACGTCGAGCAGTTTGTCGATTTCACTCATCTCTGCATTGCCTTCAGCCATGCGGGTCAACACACGCCACATCCAGCCTGTGCCCTCACGACAAGGTGTACACTGACCACAGCTTTCGTGCTTGTAGAAATAGGCGATGCGGGCGATCGCCTTCACCATGTCCGTGGATTTGTCCATGACGATCACAGCCGCCGTACCAAGACCCGATTTGTGCTCGCGCAGGGCGTCGAAGTCCATCAGGACGTCATCGCAGATTGTCTTGGGCAGACAACGGACAGACGAGCCGCCAGGGATCACCGCTTTGAGATTATCCCAGCCGCCGCGCACGCCGCCACAATGGGTGTCGATCAGTGTCTTCAGCGGGATCGACATTTCTTCTTCGACGTTGCACGGTTTGTTCACATGCCCGGAGACACAAAAGAGCTTCGTGCCCGCATTATTTTCGCGACCAAAGCGTTTAAACCAATCAGCGCCGCGGCGAATGATCGTCGGCACCACCGCGATGGATTCGACATTGTTCACCGTGGTGGGGCAGCCATAGAGCCCGGCACCGGCGGGGAATGGCGGCTTCAGA
>CAYFHK010000063.1:0-15280 GCA_964342585.1 uncultured Caulobacterales bacterium
GTTCCCGCCGCTGAAACCGAGGCTGAGTAATGACACGCACCCTGACCGTTTCCGCTATTCAGTTTGCACCAGGAATTGACGGCGCAAAGCCGCTTGAAGAGGGCGAAGCCCTTGTGCGCAAGGCCGCCGCGGCTGGGGCTGAGGTGGTGCTGCTTCCAGAGCTATTTCAAGCCGCTTATTTCTGCCGCAGCCAAGAGGAGCCATGGTTCGCAACCGCCGCCCCCTGGCGTTCGCACCCGGTGGTTCAGCACTTCGCACCGATTGCGAAGGAACTTGGTATCGTCCTGCCCCTGTCGATTTTCGAGAAGGATGGACCGCATTACTATAATTCGCTGGTGATGGTCGATGCGGGTGGTGAGTTGTTAGGGGTCTACCGCAAAAGCCATATCCCCGACGGTCCGGGCTATCAGGAGAAGTATTACTTCCGACCAGGGAACACTGGCTTCAAAGTTTGGTCGACTCGTGCAGGGATGATCGGTGTCGGGATTTGTTGGGATCAATGGTTTCCCGAGGCTGCCCGTGCCATGGCCCTGATGGGGGCAGATGTTCTCCTCTATCCGACCGCCATCGGTGCAGAGCCGCAAGATCCAAGCCTCGATACAGCGGCGAGGTGGCGCCGCGCCATGCTTGGGCATGCGGTCTCCAACACCATGCCTGTGGTTGCGGCGAACCGCGTGGGCGATGAAGGCGGACAGGTCTTCTATGGCACGAGCTTTATTGCCGACCAAACAGGCGAAGTGGTTGCCGAGCTCGGCCGTACAGAGACCGGTGTGATTACTGCCCGCTTCGATCTCGACGAAATCGACCGCGAACGAGCTGCCTGGGGTTTCTTCCGTGATCGGCGCCCATCGCTCTACACAGTTCTCACTCAGGATTAACCCGAGTACCGATTAAAGACGACAACTCTCGGCGGCGCGATAGGGCAAGTTCAAGAATGCATCCTTGCCCTGCGGAAGGCCATTAAAAGCGATCCTTTCATGGCCTTCTAATCTAGGTCCTCGCTGGTGCCCCCTCACACCAGCATGGGGTCGATCGCCACCGCGTCGGCCTGATCGATGAGATCGAACAGCGCGTCGAGCCCGGCGGCAACGTCCTGCGTGAGCGCCGGGTCATCGAACGCGAACCGGAAGTTGCCGCCAACGCTTTGGCCCGCGATCTTCAGTACATCATTGCCTTGGACCCGGACATTCGGCGTTCGGCCATTCGCAATGCCTTCATCGTTAAAGCTGCCGTCACGCAGTTGTGTGCCGCCCAGTTCGTCAACAATGCCTTCAACGAAGCTTTCGAGATCGGTGAAGCGCTCCTGCGTGGCACCATTATCTGACGTGAGCCCGAACTGATCGTTTTCCTTATCGAAGAACACGCGGGTGTCAGCGATATCGAAGCGGAAATCTTCAGGGTCAGTCGCAACGACATTATTCGCGTCGATCAGATCGAGCACGTCCTCAACAAACGCTTCGAAATTCTCCGCAAACGCCTGTTTTTCGAACTGGAATTTGTACGATCCACCGATGCCGCTGCCGCCGATCACAACCTCGTTCTCAGCGGTCGTGCGAATATTGTTCGGACCATCGCCGTCGTCCAGTCGCTGATCATTGATTGTGCCGGTCCGCTCAGCGACCCCGTCAAACACGTTCGCCGTTGCAAGGAGGAAATCGTCGAAATCGTCGAAGGTCGGTCGACCGCGGACGCCTTGGCCTGAGATGAAATAGTCATCGCCGTTAAAGCCAAAGCGATTGGCACCGCCATTGGTGCCCTGGCTGAAGGCGAATTTCGAACCGGTGTTATAATCATCGGCATTGCCCTCAATCGTGATCGACACCATCGCCATGCTGGTTTCGCCTTCATCGTCGGCGATCGTGTAGGAGAAGGTTTCGACCGCCGTTTCACCCGCCGCCAAATAGGCAAAGGCCCCATTTGGGTTATAGGTGATGGTGCCATCGCCATTGTCGGCAAGTTGACCGAGAAGCCCACTATCATCTATCGCGATGACAGAGAGGTTATCCCCTTCGTCAGGGTCGGTGTCATTGGCGAGAAGATCGACAACGACAGGCTCACAATAATCTGTGGTCCCCTCATCATTCATCGCCATGGGCGCGCTGTTTGGCGTGTTCAGGTTAAGCCCCACGACAATCGCGTCGTGGTCAGACCCGCGGAACGGATCGTCACCGTTGAAGAAATCGTCCGCCTGCCCTTGCGGCTTGAACTCAAGATTATAGTCAATCACCCCGGGTTCATCAGCGTTGGCGTGATAGACTGCTGCCCCGGTCACTTGCCCAAGAAGTGCGCTATTTGCCAGAGCGTAGTCGAGCGTGCCGAAGGCTTGCGTTGTGGAAGCGCCACTGAGGCTTGTCGGGAAGCCGTAGCTGTAGGCAAATCCGTCAGCCGACTCAGACACGAGATCTGTGTAGCCGGCGGCTTTCAGCGCATCGATCGGGTCTTCCATCGCATAGGCATTCAGATCCCCGAGGATCAGCACGTCCTCATCGCCAGCACCCGTTGGGTCTGTGGCGAGCCACTGTGCCAACGCAATCGCGGCATCTGTACGCGTATCGTTGAATGCACCTGCGCCATCGCCGATATCAGCGTCGCCGCCGGTTCCTGATCCGCCTTTCGATTTGAAGTGGTTCGTGACAGCGGTGAATTTTTCGCCCGATGACAACTCTTCAAAGGTTTGTGCGACGGCGGGACGGTTGCGCTGGGTGCCATCTCCATTCGGATCGGTGAACGCCGCGCTATCAAGGACGGCCTCTTCGCCTACCGTGGCGACCGAGAGCGTATCGTAAATGAAGCCGACGGTGATCGCGTCCGTGCCGACATTCCCGGTGCTGACATAATCATATACACGAGTGGTCTGACCCGAATTATTGATAGCGTCGACAAGCGCCGAAATCGCCGCATCGGTGGCGCTGTTCTCAAGCTCTACGAGCCCCAAAACATCGGCATCGAGTTCGACGATCTGGCTCACAAGCTTTTCGGTTTGACGCGTAAACTCAGCGAGGGGATCCGTCTGCGCTTGCGTCGACCTTGAGACAGAACCCGGGGCCCCCGTGAGGTCATCGGCGCCGCGTGGATCTTGGCCAACGTCGGTGGTGACGCCCGGGGCATCGATCGTTGAGAAGTAGTTCAGCACGTTCAGTGACGCCACGCGCAAGCTGCCGCCGACATCCGGCGCCTCTTCAGGGCGCGGATTGTCATTATCGATGGTGAGATCGTCTGTGGCCAAGATGCGGTAGATTTCGTCGCCGGAACCGCCTGATCCACGGCTAAACCGGACAACGCCCGTCAGATCCGTGATGGTGTCGCCGGAGCGCAACTCATCGAGCGCATCGTACTGACCAGGCGTGGCACCGCCGGCGCCCGCCTCAAAGGGGATATCCTCGGGGTTTTGGAACGTGCTGCCATCATCGAGGAAGACGGTGTTCCGTGCCGCGAGGTCTTCATAGGCGGCAAAGCCGGCCACATCGGGGTCGTTGACTTGGGTGTAGATCGGCAAGCGACCATCCGCATGCAGCCCCACCTCACCGAAACGGCCAAACCCAAATAGTGAGGACACGGTGAGTTCCTGAGGCACCGTGACGAGCATCCCCTCATAGGCCTCGAGGTCGGCAATCAATTCACCGTCGCTATTGGTCACCACATTTGCCGTCGGGAAGGAAACGATGCCGGGGTCAACAAGTGCGCCATTATCGCCCGCATCGACGATGGTGATGCTGCTGGCCGAAATCTGCGTCTCGCCAAAGAACTCGGCCACCGTGCCGGTGACTTCGAGGATTTGGCCTTTTTGATAGTCGGTCGTCGGATTGAAACCCTCAAAGACAAAAATCCCCTCGGATGACAGGACATTGCCGTCGCTATCGGCCGCCTCTTCCTGGAGGTAAAAGCCGCCGAGATCCCCGTCGACGCCGAAGCCGTCAGACTGGAAGTCACCGGTGACAACGGCCCGAACAGTGACCGTGCCGCCGGCGAGCGGACTGCTGGTTCCAAACCCTTGAATGGCAGAAATCAGCGTCAGCGGTGCGGCATCGTTTGCCGCCCCTGGCGTTGGACCTTTGGCAACGAAATCGCCTGTGCCGTTAGGCACACGACTGAGCGACTCAGTGTCTTTGCCACCGTTCTCGTCTTCATTATACTGAACGGATTGACCAAGCCCGGACAGCAGCCCGGCATCGTCGCCATCATTCGTGTCATAAACGATCGCATCGATGAGGTTGGCCGTCGTCACCGGGGTGTCGTTCGGGAAGTCCGCGGCGTCGCCCTCGAACAACGCCACAGCGTCAGCGCCGTTCTGCAACGCACCGCCGCTGCCTGGCTCGAATACGAGATCGACATTCGCAACGCCTGGATTGCCCAGAACGAAGTAGCCGTTTTCGTCCGTGCTGAACCCATCAAGGTCAAACGCCTCGTAAGACGCATCATCGGAGCCGTTAAGGAACACGACCACATAGCCGTCGAGCGCGGTATTGCCTGCGCCGCCATCGTAGAGTTCGACAAATTCGAGCGTGTCGCTGCCGGTCGTGTCGGCATCGACTTCGTTGATGACGAGCGGGGACGAAGGCGGCGGTGTCGTGTCATTGGCCGCACCAGGCGTGCCGAAATCGCCGTCGCCATAGGCGACCGTGGACGTTTCCCAATTGCTACCGATATTATTGTCGAGCGCCGGATCGATCAGCGCCATCGAGGCGCCGGTGGGATCTGGAAATGCGGGGCCCCCGTCATATTCGACGCGATCGATTTCTGTCGCGGTGGTGTCCGTCAAGATCACTTCATCATCGCCATTGGCGAGGAACAGGCCATTATAGACATAGTCGACATTGACGCCGCCATTGGTCAGCACATCGCCATTGTTGCCAAGGACGAGATAGTCGCCGGCTTCGATGAGCAGCGGGCCGCCATTTGCGATGACGTGGCTATCCACACCGTTGTCGGAAATCGTCCAGCCATTGATGTCGACCGTGCCAGTGCCTGCATTGAAGATCTCAAACCACTCGCCCGCACTGTCGCCCACCGCGCTCGGGTTTTGCATGATCTCTGTAATGACGATTTGCGCCGGTGCCGGTGTCACATCGCCAGTCTCGATCCGAACATCATCAATCGCGAATTCGTCACGCGAGCCGCCGCCGCTCACGTCGTCGCCCGTCCAACGAAGGATAAGCGTGTCGTTTGCCGCGAGCGTTACACCGGTCAGGGTTGCGACCGCGTCATCGAGCACCAGCTGGAGGCCATTCCCATCTGAAGCATCGGCCGAGGTGAAGCTGACGGATGGGACGTCGACAAAGGTCACGCCATCGGTCGAATACGAGAACGAGAAAGAGTTGCCGCGCGATTGGTCATTGTTGACCCATAGGTCGTAGACAACCGAGAGGTCTTCGACTGTGCTGCCGGTATCATTCGTGTAAAGAAGCTCAATTGTGCCAGGCGTGAAGTCGCTCCCCGCTGGTTGGACACCTAAAAGCGTATTGCCGCCCACTGTAAACGCGTAAACACCGCCCGTCGTCACGCCGCCCGATGACGATCCCCGTGCGAAATCACCGCTGGCGAAGGTGCCGCCGAAACTGCCGTTCCCATCAGATAAGCCCGTCACACGCCACAAATCTGAATCGAGCTGACCTGCTCCAGGGGCGGCCGCGAAGCCTGCACCGGTGAATGCGTCGAAGGTTTCGAAAAAGAGTGTCGGCATCGTTGCGATCCATTTTCTCGGTTTGCGCGAAAAACGCGGAAGGGACTCGCTTGGTTAATGCCGTCAATTCGGCGACCTTGTGATGAAGCTTTTATGACATTGCGGTGACACTGACGAAGACGTTGTGCCGCGTCGTTATACGGCGCCACCGATGTGGACGCGCGTCCCTTCAATCGTCGCCTCAATGCCGTAGACATCGCGGAGCCGTGCGGCGGTCAAGGTGTCTGCTGGCGGGCCGTCGGCAATGATTCGCCCCTTCTGCATAAAGAGCAACCGTGAGGCGTAGCGGGCGGCAAGCTGGATATCGTGCAATACCACCAGCGCGCCGCCGCCGGACCTGACATAATCAGCGATCAAATCCATAATGCGAAATTGATGACGGGGATCCAGGGCGGCCACCGGCTCATCCGCGATTAGGAGCGGCGCTTCCGCAGCGAACGCCCGTGCGCAATGGACCCGCGCAAGTTCACCGCCGGAGAGACTGTCCGTCGCGCGATCCGCCAAGCTGAGCAAATCACACCGGGCCAGCGCTTGTGACACCGCTTCGCGATCGGCGCCTTTGATCTGCCCGAGCGCAACACCGTGACTGAAACGCCCGAGCGATACGATATCGCGAACGCTGCTGGGCCAGGCCAAGGGCCGGGTTTGCGGAAGATAAGAAACAATCCGTGCCCGATCAGCGGGGGTGAGCTTCGCAGCATTTTCGCCGTCCAAGCTCGCCTGTCCTGCCTCCGCTGGAAGAAGGCCGAGGCTCGCGCGGATGAGGCTGGTCTTGCCCGCCCCATTGGGGCCGAGCAATGCCACCAATTCACCGGGAACAAGCGCGAAGGAGACGTCATCGACGAGTGTGGCTCCGCCACGGCTCACGGACATATTCTGGACACGTAGCTCAGTCATGGATCGCCCGCCTCTGCATTGCAATCCACACAAAAGCTGGCGCGCCGATCAATGCCGCAACAACGCCAAGCTTTAACTCGTTCGTGGTAGGTAGAAGCCGGACGCAGATATCTGCCAGCATGACGATTACCCCACCCAAGAGGGCTGAAGGGATGAGCGACCGTGCCGGGTCATGTCCCACCATGGGCCTGATGAGATGCGGCGCGACGATCCCCACGAAACCGATGGTTCCAGCAAGGGCCACCGCCGCACCGGTCGCAAGGCCCGCCCCCAAAACTGTCAGTATGCGCTGCCTTCGAAGGTCAAGCCCGACGCCGCTGGCCGCCTCCTCACCGAGCGTCAAAGCCGACAACCCCCGCCGCGTCGCAAATAGGATCATCGCGCCGGCAAGCAGGAACGGCGCTGAAAAGCCGATCTGCGAGAAGCTCCGATTGGCGACGGTCCCGAGCGTCCAATTGATCATATCCGCCAGGGAAAAAGGGTTGGGCGCGAGATTCATCAAGAGCGACATCGCAGCGCCCGAAAAGCTAGAAAGGCCGACCCCGATGAGGATCAGCGTCACAACAGATTGTATGCGGATGGCTGCCAACGCGATAAGCGCTGTCGCCGCCAACGCCCCAGTGATTGACGCTATCGGCAAGACCCACGGGCTGAGCCCTGCAAGCCCATAATAAAGTGAGAAGGTCGCGCCGAGAGAAGCGCTTGACGAGACACCGAGCACACCTGGCTCGGCTAGCGGGTTACGCAGCAAGCCTTGCAACGCCGCGCCGCTCAACCCGAGCGCCGCGCCCACGAAAAAGGCCGCCAATGCGCGCGGTAGACGGATGGCCCAGACGACCAACTCATCGCCTGGCGTTCCGCCCCCAAAAAAGGCCGCAATCACGCGTCCCGGCGACATCGGCGTTGATCCCAAGAAACATGAGACGAGGAGGACAACGATCACCGCAAGGATCAATCCGGGTAAGAGAAAGCGTGTCGCGCTCATGCTCCTCCCCTTGCCATGGCTTCCACCGCTTCGATCAGATACCACCCCGCACAGCCGGTCCATGCGCCATCCAAGGCGGCCACCGGGGTTTGGTGCAGTCGCGCCTTTGCGATCGGGTGTTTCACTGGGCTCCAGGTGTCTGGATAGTCAGGCATGGTGTCAAAGAACGCAGCCGCGATTCGATTAGGTCGTTCGTAGGCCAATCGCTCTAACGGAATTGGCTTCCAACCAGGGACGGCTTCGAAGTTTGTGTATCCTGCCGCGCGGATGATCTCATGTACGAGGGACCCCGGCCCTGTGGTGACGCCGGATGGTGTGAGGTAGAGGAGCGCTTCTTCCGTTTTCGGCAACGCGGCGAGCCGTTTTCTCACGTCTTCGACAACAGCACGCCCCGCATCCGGAGACCCGAGCGCGGCCGCCATCCGTTCGACCGTTGTCAAAACGGAGGGGATGTCCGCTGCCCAGCCGACCTCTAGCACCGGCACGCCCGCCCGCTCGAAAAACGTGGCCGCATCAGGGCCACCGCCATAAGAACGAACCACTAGGTCGGGCCTCAATGCGAGCACATCCTCTGCCGTCGAACGGACTGTTGATACGCCCGCTGCCTCTTCGCGCATGAAGGAATAATTTTCATCTGCGCCCGGAGACACAGCGAGAATATGGTCACGTGGCGCAAATTTGAGCACATATTGATCTGCGCAATGGTCGAGGCTGACAATCCTCGTTGGTGACAGCGCAACGGGAGAGCTCTCTGGCAACTCTCCGCCACAGGCAACTAGAAACGCCGCGCCCAACAGAATCGTCAGCAGACGCATGTGATCAATACCTCAGTCGAACGCCAACCGAGCCAGAGAGACCCGGCGTCCCGTAACCAAGAATCTGTTGATAGTCCTCATCGAACAGATTCTCCGCACGCCCATAGAGCTCGAGCTGATCGCTCAACGCATAGCGCGCCGTAATATCAACGCGCGTCCACGCATCAAGAGTGGTCCCATCGGTGTTCGTTTCTTCGCCATTGTAGCGGGCGATAACTGCACCCGAAAATGGTCCAGCCGGATCGACCGTCGCCCGGATCTCGCCGGAGTGCTCCGGCAAGCGCGAAAGTGAGTTGCCGCTTCCATCTTCCGCCTCGAGGTACGTGTAGTTGGCATCAAGCCCTAACCACGATGCAAGCTGATACCCCACCACGGCCTCAACACCGCGCGTCTCAGCGAGGGCAATATTGTCGTACCCAGCCGTGAACGAGAAATCGATGAGGTTTTCCGTGTCTTGATCAAAATATGTCAGCCCTGCAAAGGCTCGACCATCGGTCGGGCGCCACTCAACCCCCACATCAAAGCCCTCTGATGTCTCGGGCTGGAGAGCACGGTTGGGTTCGGTCAATCCGCAGAACGTACAAATAAACGTCTGCTGAAAAATCGTCGGGGCTTTAAAGCCTTGGCCCCAGCTGGCGCGAACGATCCAGTCCGGTTTAGGGGAATACGCTGCAGCGACGCGTGCCGTCGTCTCGCCACCGAACTGTTCGTGTTCGTCGTGACGAACCCCTGCAGTCAATGTGAGATTCGAAAACGGTTTCAGCTCATAGAGCCCAAACGCGCTGTTGATCGAGGTCTCGTCGTCATTTGCTGACATTTCCTCACGCTCTGCGCCGAAGGCCACGGTGTTTGCCCCGTTCACTTCGAACGTCCCTTGATATCGCAAGATCGTCCGATCGCCTTGGGCAGTAGAGCTCGTGATTCCGCCCGACAAATTCTCTCGATCGATGTCCGAATAGCCGATGAGGAGAAGGTTCTGAAAACGCCCGGCCAATAGGGGCGCACGGAGCGATAAATTTGTGGACAATTCCTCGGTCTCTGCCAGCTCATCGCCGTCAGCCACACTCCCTTCAGCGACGACGGAAAAGCTATCAAATTCCGTTGATGCATCTGTCCACAGAATATCTGCGTCAAGTCGAATATCGGCGGGCAAATTCAAACCAGCATTTGCCGACAGAGTTTTTCCGTCAAAGCCGTCGTTTTCACTGTCGCCATTGGCTTCGTCGGCCTTTGAAATACCATCCGATGTCGTCCCGGTCGCGCTCAAACGAAGATCATAGAGGGCGTTTGCGTTCTCTACCGAAGCGCCGCCGCGAAATGTGCTGAACGAGCCAACTTCGCCAAACACCGTGCCGCCGGTACCGGCGCCAGGCGTTTTTGTTGTGATCGATACGACGCCGCCAATCGCGTCGGACCCCCAAAACACAGATTGCGGTCCCTTAAGAATTTCAATGCGCTCGATATTTTCCGTGTCGAGACGGCCGAAATCGAAGCCGCCGCTTGGTGATGTCGTGTCGTTCACGGGCACACCATCAATCAATACGAGGGTTTGCGCACTCGCGGCGCCGCGGATTCGGACGGAGGCTTGACCGCCAAAGGCGCCATTTTGATTGATGGTCACGCCCGGTGCCAACGCAATCGCATCAAGCGCAAAATCAAAATCGAGTGTTTTCAGATCCTCTCGATCGATGATTGAGACGCTCGAGCCGACCTCGCGGGCCGTTTGCCCGAGCCGGGTGCCTTCAACGATCACCACATCCTCGCTGGGTGCGGATGATTGTGCATACGCGGGATGGAAAAACGCACCGGCAGCGGTGCAACAAAGCAGTTTTTTGAGTGACATGAGAGTTCCCCTCTATATCCCTGCCGCCCGGTACGGGATAAAATCGTCACGACCATTTGGCCAATGGCGATTACGCCATGCGGACGGCCAACCATTTTCTGAAGTCGCTACGGAGGAGAGGCGTCACCGCCTTCCCGCCCCTGCAAAGGCTTTTCCCGGCCTTGGGACGAACGACGCGATGGCAGGTCTCCTGGCTCGCCGATCACTGCATCAGGCCGCCTTCCCAGAAGCCGCCCGTATTGGACGACCACCAGTGGCATAAAGGCCATCAGCTCCCGGCTGACAGTTGCGGGTACAGCCTCGGATTTGCACCGAGTTCCCTCTTAGCCGCTGATTAGAGCGGCACCATCTGGGAACACTCATGCTTTGGACGCGACAGGCTGTCAATCGGAAAGCGACATCATATAAAGATTTCTTTATATGATGGCTCATTGGCGATCCAATTGATCAACTTAATGAATGATCATTGTACAGTCTTTTTGAATAACAGTCTGAATGACCAGGCATCGCAGAACTGTCACAAAGCCATCATAAGAGCGCGGCTCAATAGCGATTGAGAGATCGAAGATGGACCACGGCGAAGACCTTACGACCAATCCGCGCATTTCCGCGGGCGCAGCAACGATCGGTGAAGTGATTGAGGCGCGCCTGTCTCGACGCCAATTGCTCGCCGGGCTCGGCGCGACCACGGCTTTGGCGGCCACCGGATGCGCCACCTCTCAAACGCGTACGGGGACAGTTGAGACGCCTTCCGGTTTCGACTTCGTCGAAATTTCGCGCGGGATGGATGAGACCCATCATTTCCCGCCTGGGTATCAAGCGGACCTCCTATTGCGGTGGGGCGATCCCGTCTTTTCGGATGCTCCTGCATTCGATCCGTACGCGCAAACAGCCGCCGCACAAGAGCGACAGTTCGGCTACAATAATGACTTTTTGGGGTATTATCCGTTGCAGGCGAACGAGACTGGCGGCGCGCGCGGGCTTTTGTGCGTCAATCACGAATACACGAGCACGTCCTTGATGTTTTCGGGTCTCGCCGATCGGCAGCTTACGCAAGACGAGTGCGCTGTCGAAATGGCGGCGCATGGCGGCACCATCGTTGAAATTGCACAGCAGACAGATGGAAGCTGGCGCCCGAACCTGTCCTCACCGTACAATCGACGGATTACTGCCGGGACAACGGAGATGGAGCTCACTGGCCCAGCGGCCGGCTCGGACCGAGTGAAGACCAATGCCGACCCGAGTGGGCGAGAAGTCATCGGCACCATCAACAACTGCGCCGGCGGGGTGACGCCATGGGGCACCTATTTGATGGCCGAGGAGAATTTCAACGGCAACTTCATGGGATCCCTCCCCGAAAACCATCCCGAGACAGAAAATCACCGACGTTATGGCGTGCCAGGTGGATGGTACCAGTGGGGCCGTTACTTCGACCGTTTCGATGTCTCAAAAGAGCCGAACGAACCCAATCGCTTTGGTTGGGTAGTCGAAGTCGACATCCTCGACCCCAGCTCCAAGCCAAAGAAGCGGACCGCGCTTGGGCGGTTCAAACATGAAGGGGCGGAATCCATTATCGCCCCTGATGGTCGGCTCGTCATTTATATGGGCGATGATCAGCGTTTTGATTATGTCTATAAATTCGTGAGCGCGCAGACGGTCAACCTCGAGGATCGCGCCGCAAACATGGACCTTCTCGACGAGGGCAAGCTCTACGTGGCGCGTTTTGACGCCGACGGCACCGTCGAATGGATGCCGCTGATCCATGGCCACGGACCGCTGACCGCCGAGAATGGCTTCGCTTCACAAGCGGATGTGCTCATCGAGACGCGACGTGCGGCCGATCTTCTCGAGGCGACTCCGATGGACCGCCCGGAAGATGTCGAGCCGAACCCGAAAACCGGTCGCGTCTATGTCATGCTGACGAATAATACGCGGCGCACGGCGGATCAGGTCGACGCTGCTAATCCGCGTGCGGCAAATGCCTTCGGCCATATCATCGAAATTGTTGAGCCGAATGGCGACTACACCGCGACACGGTCGAAGTGGGAAATTCTCGTGCGATGCGGGGACCCAAGCGATGCCAGCGTAGGCGCGACCTGGAACCCGGCCACATCTGAAAATGGATGGTTCGGCTCGCCCGATAACTGCGCCATTGATCCCGACGGGCGTCTTTGGGTCTCGACCGACGGCAATCAACGCACCGGCGCGGCGGACGGCCTCTGGGCGATGGAAACGAGCGGAGACGCGCGTGGCAAGGGACAGGCTTTTTTCCGCACACCGATTGGTGCTGAGCTCTGCGGGCCTCGTTTCACGCCAGATGGCAAAACGCTTTTCGTCGCGGTCCAACACCCAGGCGATGGTGACGACGCCACCTTCGAGGCGCCCACGACCCGTTGGCCAGACTTTGATCCGCAAATGCCACCACGCCCGAGCGTCGTCGTTCTGAAGAAGTCAGATGGCGGTGTTGTCGGCGGCTGAGGATGCCTGGCCGCGTTCATCAACGCGGCTTGAAACGTAGCCGTATCGCGGTGCCACCAGGCGCCGCGTTAGGCACGCTTTTTCTGCCGTGGAATTGGGTGCGGGAGTAGGATTTGAACCTACGACCTTCAGGTTATGAGCCTGACGAGCTACCGGGCTGCTCCATCCCGCAACACCGACCGCGTCACGCGATCACCGGAAGGGAGCGTGTATAGAAGTGGCACCTGACGATCAAGAGCTATCTCCTGGAAACCACGAAATTTTCCGCTGCCCAAATTGGTAAATGGGTTAAACCCTAGGTTGACTTAATACTAACGAGGAGTAGCATCCGCGCGCGTTTTGTACGCAGAGTTCCTAGGCTGGGGAGTATCAGCTATGATAAAAACACTAACAGTTGCATCAGCACTGGCATTAACGACGGCATTTGGTTCTGCACAGGCAGGGCTGCAAACCTTCCAAACATTTGGCGGCAATGTGGGCCTCTCAAGCGATGGCTTCGGGTCTAGCTCGGGGACTGGCATTATCTCAGCCGAAGTCCCAGCTGGCTCCTCGGTGATTGGCGCCTATCTTTACACGGCTACGCCAGGAACGCCTGCAGCGCCGACAACTGTTACCTTTGAAGGAACTGCCGTTTCTTACAACGCGAGCTTCGTGGATACCTCATCCGGGGCCACATTATCTTCGCATCGCACGGACGTAACCTCGATAGTGAGTAACGCAATTGGCGGTGGGGGCGGCTTTTTTGACTTCGACGTCGCCGAAGGTGCTAACAACGACAGCATCGATGGCCATGCCCTGGTGGTGGTGTATGACAATCCGGGCCTCCCGGAATCCACGATTGGCATTCTCGACGGATTTGCCGACGTGACTGGCGACACGACGACGATCAATTTTGCCGATCCGATCGACCCAACCGATCCTGACTTCGTTGCGGAGATGCGATTGGGCATCAGCTTTAGTTGCTGTGATCAAAGATCGCGCGTTGAAGTGAACGGCGGACTTCTGACCGAAAACGCTGGCAATTTCGACGATGGCGAGGACCTGGCAAATGGCTCCTTGATTACGGTCGGTGGGTTTGACGACGCGTTTAGCCCGTCGAACCCCAGCTATGAGGAAGATACGGAGCGTTACGATTTGAGCAGCTTTGTGAGCCAGGGCGACACGTCGATCGTTATCGATACATTTAATGCATCACGCGACGACAATATCTTTCTCGCTTTGTTCAATATCACAGGTCGTGCTGGCGTGAATGCGCCGCCGCCGCCGCCAACTACGCCAGGTCCAACGGATCCGGTGCCGCTACCAGCTGGTGCTTACTTCTTGATCACCGGCCTGGCGGGCGTGGCCGCCGCCCGAAAAATGAAATCCTCGCGTTAGTTGTTGTGGATTGACCCTTGTTACCGATGCCCCTTCCTCTTGCCAGGGAGGGGCAATTTATTAGGAGCGCCGTATGCGTTTTCTCGCGCTTACCATTGCCGGATCTGCCGCGCTGTTTGGCGCGAACGCTGATGCGCAAACACCTTCGGCCACGGAAGAAATCTTTGGTAGCTGGAAGTTCCTTTGCCCATCAGCCGAAGCCCCGTGCCGCAGTTTTCTCTCCATTGCGGACGCCGAAACGGGACAGGTGCAGCTAACGTGGACTTTCTTATATGACGGGAAGACGGACCAACTCTCTGCGGTGATTAACGTCCCGCTGGGTGTAGCGCTCCAACCGGGCCTGCGGGTGATCGACGCTAATGAGACGGCCCATATCGAGGTGCCATTTCAAGTCTGCGACGGTACGGGGTGTCGAGCCGTCGCCGCGAACATCGGTGCCACACAAATTGACGGTCTTTCCACGGGCGATTCAGTCAACGTTCAATTCGTCCCCTACGGCCATAATTACCTGGCGTCTTTCGCCGTGCCGACGAGCGGTCTCAAATCCGCAGTCGAGGCGCTCAAGACATCTGTGGCGCGAGTAGACGAGTAACCAAGCCTCATCGGACACTACGCCTCGCGGCAGAAAAACACGCGCAAGGTTCGATCACTTCAGCAATCAAACACGATCAAGAGCTTATGGAACCCGAACGCAAAAAAGCCCGCCGGCGGGAACGCGCGGCGGGCTTTTTTAGTGTGTGTCGGAACAGTGAGCACATCAACTTGGCAGGTCCGGCGACGACCTACTCTCCCACGCCTTAAGACGAAGTACCATCGGCGCTGCGGGATTTAACGACCGAGTTCGGAATGGGATCGGGTGAAGGCCCCGCGCAATAACCACCGGACCGGCCAAATTGATGATGAGCGAGAGCGGGCAAAAGCCCGTCCCGACGAAAGTCGGGATCTAAGCTGCAAACACGTTCAATACGTGTACAGAAAGTCTGACCACAGCGTCAGGCCCATAAGGCGGGCCGTTCGCCGTGCATGAGTAAAAACGATCAAGCCGATCGAGCAATTAGTATCCGTTAGCTTCATGCATTGCTGCACTTCCACACCGGACCTATCAACGTGGTGGTCTTCCACGGCTCTCAGGGAAATCTGGTATCGAGGGCGGCTTCCCGCTTAGATGCTTTCAGCGGTTATCCGTTCCGTACATAGCTACCCGG
>CAYFHK010000064.1:0-15016 GCA_964342585.1 uncultured Caulobacterales bacterium
GCCAAAGGCCCCGACTTGGATCACCCAGTCGCGGACATTGGGCCGATCCGCATCGCCTTCGCCGATGGGCGCCACTTCGATGTCTGAGGTGTCATCGGCCATGCTGTCGATGGCGTTCTGCAACGACGCCAGATTGAGATCCGCCGCCGGGCTCGCCGTTTCGGCAGATTGCTCCGGGGCCTCGGGTGCCAAAGCGGCGAGGGTCTGTGGTTCATCGGCCGTTGGGACGATCGGGGCGCTGCCGTTATTGAGGGAAGCGAACCGATCGGGCCGCAAGGACGGCACAGGCCGGTTGTAATGGATGTTGTTCACCAAGGTTGGCTTGCGGCCAATGTCCAAAAACGCCTTGTTGATGATGTCCTTCATGTGCTGGTCGCGGGTGCGCGAGCTGCGGCCGCCAAGGACAATCCCGATCAGGCGGTGACCTTCACGTTCCGCCGTGGTCGCCAAGTTATAGCCTGAGGCGCGCGTGTACCCAGTCTTCAGGCCATCAGCGCCGTCCAGCGTCATCGCGACCCTGTTGTGCGAGCGATAGGTGCGGCCATCATAGGTGAAGGTATCTCGATCGAAGTAGTGGTAGAATTGCGGGAAATCCTGAGAGATTCGCTGGGATAGAATCGCCATGTCTTTTGCCGTGGTGACCTGGCGGCTATCGGGCAAGCCAGAGGCATTACGGAAAACGGTCGACCGCATGCCAAGCTCGCGGGCGCGATCGGTCATCACCCGCGCGAAGCGCCCCTCTGAGCCGCTGATCTGCTCTGCAACGACGGTTGCCACATCATTCGCCGAGCGGATCACGAGCGCCTCAATGGCGGTTTCCACGGTGATGGTTTTGCCGGCTTCGAGCCCAAGCCGCGAGGCTGGCTGCAAGGAGGCGCGGCGCGAAATCGGCAACTCATCGGTGAGGGACAGACGGCCCGCTTCGATCTCCTCGAATAGGAGGTAAAGCGTCATCATTTTGGTGAGCGAGGCGGGGTAGCGCCTTTCTGTCGCATAGCGATCAAAGAGGATATCGCCGGTTTCAGCGTGGATAACGTAAGCCGCGTATTTCGGATTCGCGTGTGCCGTCCCATGCATCGCGCCGATGGAAACGACCGCTGCGGCAAAAACAAAAGAAATGCGCCCTAGAAATCCCATACGCCCAACCTTTGACCCACTAATGAGTATAACCCGAATTCGACGCTGGCTGCACGTGTCAAACCCGTTAAGCCTAATAGCTGAGAGTCCTCACCAAACGGTTAAACAGCCCTTAACGAACCGCTTTTTGTGGAGAGCTTGCACATCGTGCGCCACGCAGCGGAAAAAGATTGAAATGAATTTTTGTGCAGTGCACAATGCCTGTTGACGCCCTCTGCCAGAGCGGCTATATTGCAGTGCAATATCCCGGATGGGTTGTCTGTTGGGTCTGGGAGAAAGTGGAGCGAAACCGCGATGTCGCTGGGCGCTTCATGAGTAGTAAACAGTTAAACCAAGAACCAATTAGGTGAGAGACTCAAAGATGAGCACCACACGCAAAACCGCTAGCAAAGCCGAAGACGCTGTCAACGGCGCCACCGAAACGATGAACGCTGCCGTCAACGACGGGATCGAGCGCATGACGCAAGGCCTGTCGAACCTCGGCTCGTTTGGCCACGAGAACATGGAAGCTTTCATGGAGTCGGCGACGACTTTTGCGAAAGGCTTCGAGAAAATCGCGACCGAGAGCGCTGATTACGCTAAAAAGCAAATGGAATCTGGCTCTGAAAAGATGCAGGGCTTCTCCAAAGCGCGCACGCCGCAAGAATTCTTCGAAGCACAAAGCGAAGTCCTGCGCAGCTCGATGGAATCGCATATCGGCCAAATCAACAAAATGTCCGACATGTACATCGCAACGTGCCGTGACGCAGCTCAACCGCTGTCGAAGCGTTACTCTGCTTTCGTCGAGATGATGCAGCAACGCTAATTGCGCATTGCCGCCGATAGAGGCGGCCCAAAGACTAAATGAGCCCGCCTGTGCGTCACGCGCAGGTGGGCTTTTCGTTTTTTACGGCTCCGAAACCGAGCCAAGTCCATGATCCGCCAGCCTGAGAATTTTCCCCATGTGGCGACTTGTTGCGGCCAATCTCGCGCAAGCTAGTTGCGACCCCGGCGGAAAAACCCAATTATTCTATGGTGAGCAGTGAAAGCGGCCCAATGGTGCAGACCTTCCCCCTTGTGATGAGTGAGGACGATGATCCGGCCCGCCGCGGCGACGTCGGCACGATCGCGAAGTCCGAGCCAAAGACCAAGCGGCCTTCGCTGTATAAGGTCTTGCTGCTGAATGATGATTACACCCCACAGGAATTCGTGGTGTGGTTGCTCGAAGCGATCTTCCACAAGGATCGTGAGGAGGCGACGCACATCATGCTGCATGTTCACAATCACGGTGTCGGGGTGTGCGGGGTCTACACCTACGAAGTTGCTGAAACGAAAGTTGCGCAGGTGCTCGAATTGGCGCGACGTAACGAACACCCGCTGCAATGCACGATGGAGCGTGAATAATGGCGACATTCTCTGAAAATCTCGAACGGTCGATTCACCGCGCCATCGCGCTCGCGACGCAGAAGAAGCATGAGCTCGCCACGCTCGAACACCTGCTTTATGCGTTGACCGAGGATGACGATGCGCGCGCTGTTTTGCTGGCTTGCAACGTCAATATCGACGAGCTGCGCGAGCAGTTGATGGAGTATATCGAAGAAGACCTCGATAAGCTCGTGATCGAAGATGGCGATGATGCGAAGCCGACAGCCGGTTTCCACCGCGTCGTCCAACGCGCGCTCATCCACGTGGAAACATCCGGGCGTTCAGAAGTGACGGGCGCCAATATTATTGTCGCGATTTTCGCCGAGCGGGAAAGCCACGCGACCTACTTCCTGCAATCCCAAGACATGACGCGTTATGACGCGGTGAATTATATCTCGCATGGGCTGCCGAAAAATGGCGCGGCCCAACCGCGGGCGCCGCGCGGTGCGTCCGAGGATGATGAGGATGCGCACGTCAAACAGGGCCCGCAGGCACTCGAGGCGTATACCACCAATCTCAACGACAAAGCACGGCGCGGAAAGATCGATCCGCTGATCGGTCGCGACCGCGAGGTCGAACGTGCGATCCAGGTTTTGTGCCGTCGGCGGAAAAACAACCCGCTCTTCGTGGGTGACCCAGGTGTCGGCAAGACCGCCATCGCTGAAGGGTTGGCCAAGCGCATCGTCGATGAAGACGTGCCCGAAGTGCTGGCCGAGGCGACGATCTTCTCGCTCGATATGGGCGCGCTGCTCGCGGGCACGCGCTATCGCGGTGACTTTGAGGAACGCCTGAAGGCCGTTTTAAAAGAGGTGGAAAACCACCATCACGCGATTTTGTTTATCGACGAGATCCACACGATCATCGGTGCCGGCGCCACATCCGGCGGCGCAATGGATGCATCGAACTTGCTGAAGCCGGCGCTGCAGCAGGGTACGCTGAAGTGCATGGGGTCAACGACGTTCAAGGAATATAAGCAGCACTTTGAAAAAGATCGGGCCCTGTCTCGCCGCTTCCAAAAGATCGATGTGAGCGAGCCGTCTGTGCCCGACACAATCGAGATTTTGCGCGGTCTGCGGCCTGCGTTCGAGAAGCATCACGGGCTGACCTATACGGATGAAGCCATCACCTCAGCGGTAGAGCTTGCCGCAAAATATATGGCCGACCGCAAATTGCCGGACAAAGCCATTGATGTGATCGACGAGGCGGGCGCCCGGCAAATGCTGTTCAAGCCCGAAGATCGGGTGAAAGAAGTGGGCGTGCCGCAGGTCGAAGAGATCGTGGCGCAAATGGCGCGGATCCCACCGAAGACCGTGTCCAAAACCGATACCGAGCGCCTCAAAAACATGCCTGAAGATCTCAAGCGTGTCGTCTACGGACAAGACGGCGCGATCGACCAATTGACGGCAGCGATCAAGCTCAGCCGGGCGGGCTTGCGTGAGCCCGACAAGCCAATCGGTTCTTACCTGTTCGCCGGGCCAACCGGTGTCGGGAAAACCGAAGTTGCCAAACAGCTCGCCAAGATGATGGGCGTAGAGCTGCTGCGCTTCGACATGTCCGAATATATGGAGCGGCACACTGTGAGCCGACTGATTGGCGCGCCGCCGGGCTATGTTGGTTTTGACCAAGGTGGCGGCCTTCTGACCGACAGCGTGGATCAAAACCCCCACGCGGTGGTGCTTCTCGATGAGATCGAAAAGGCGCACCCGGAGATTTTCAACATCCTGCTGCAGGTCATGGACAATGGGTCATTGACCGACACGCATGGCAAGAAAATCGACTTCCGCAACGTGATCATCATCATGACAACCAATGCGGGGGCGTCGGACGCGGCGAAAAACGAGATCGGGTTCGGGCGCGGCAAGGCGTCGGATCAGCAGGATCAGGCGATCCAAAAGCTGTTCACGCCGGAGTTCCGCAACCGTCTCGATGCCATCATTCAGTTCGCTGGGCTGTCCAAGCCGATCGTCGATCGGATCGTCGCGAAATTCGTGCTCCAGCTTGAGGCGCAATTGGCTGACCGCAACGTCACTTTCGAGCTGACCGAGGCAGCGACGAGATGGTTGTCCGAAAAAGGCTTTGATGAGGAAATGGGCGCGCGGCCGTTGGCCCGCACGATCCAAGAACACATCAAAAAACCGATTGCGGATGAAATCCTCTTCGGTTGCCTAAAAGAGGGCGGCATCGTCCGAGTGATGACGAAGAAAGACAATGCTGATGAGCTCGATTTCGAGTTCATCCCTGAGGAGCCAAAACGCGCCCCGGGCGGGGGCGATGGCGAAAAGGCCGAGGAAGAGCGAGTTCGCTAGCTGCTTTTCCGATACAAGATCAAAGGGGCGCGCCAATTACCGGCGCGCCTTTTTTATGTCGCCTACCGCTTCACAATACTCTTGATCGCAAAGGTGATGAAAATCAGCACCGCCGCCAGCAGCCAAAAACCAATAATGTCCGCGATGGTGAGGGCCATGAAGCTTTGCCACTGCGCGATTGTAAAATCGTTCCAGCCCATGTCGGAGCCATACTCAACGGCGCGGTAAACAAGCATTGCAAGACCCACCACGAAGAGCGCGCTGAAGGCATGGCTGAAAGTGTGGGTCACGTGTGAGCAAAACAGGCCCACCAAAACGCTGGCGGCGACAATAAAAAGAAGAGGCATCGTCCCCGCGGTGGTCGCGCTCTGAACCGCGTCGACGAGGTCCCCCAGAATATATCCCATGATCTCACTCCCAAGATGACACGTGTGTTAACTTTACGCGGGTTGCGGGCGGTGGTTCCAGGGATGAGCGCAGCGTTTTCATGGGGTGGGTGCATGCCAACGGCTCGAATAACGCTAATTCCCAGGCCATGACCGAATTTTTGGATTTTACGAACTTCACCCGCCCGTCATCGAAGAACCACTATCTCGTGGCGCCAGAAGGGCTTTGCCAAAACGCAACGCCCGATGCAGCGGCGCCCGTCTTCCCGATGGAATTGCCTGCGCTCTACGCCAATCTCGTCGCGCAGATCGAGAACACGCCTGGCTTTGTCGACCTTGTCCAGGATGCGGAGAATTGCCGGTTGCGGTTTATCGCCAAGACGAAGCTGCTGAAATTCAAGGACGATATTGATGTTTCTGTGTTGTCCGCACCGGGCGGGGCGACACTTGCGATCTATTCTCGGTCGCGGGTCGGCTATGGCGACTTCGGCGCAAACAAGAAGCGCGTCGAGGGGATGCTCAAGGCCCTTTACGAAGAGCTCACCATGGCCGAGGGGCGTATCGCTGGTGGGTCTAATCCGCGCCCTTGATCAAGCGTTCGCCTGCCTCGCCAAGGGCGTAAGCCGTCGCTTTCATGCTGCCGCCGCGCGCGAGATAGGCGGTCACGTCTACCGGCCAATAGAGCGACGCCGCCGGATCATTCGGGTCGCAATCTTCCCACGCGTCGATGGCTGCCGCATCTTCTGCTGTGAACCCACCCGCTGGTGCCGCGATGATGCCGCTCGTTCGCACTGTGGTGGCGCCAACGTCCACAATGGCCGGGTAGGTGCCGCTTGGGGTTTTCAAATCGATCTTGCGGGCGAAGATAAATGCCTCGCCGAGGATCCGCAGCCGGTGGCGAAGGCGCATGGCTAAGGGGTTTTGCCCTGTCATCAGCGTTCCATAGAAGAAATAGCGATCTGGCGGTCGTGCGCGCACGGCTATCTCTTCCTCCAGGCGAACGGCGTGGATTTTGCAGCGCCCGCGCAACAGATCAACGATGAGGCCACTATGCGTCGCTTGCTCATGGGATCCGCTTTCGTCGCGATGGCAGCCGGATGCGCCATCGATAATCCACCGTTGCTGCCTGATGATGGGCAGTATCGCCCGTCAATGGCCACAACCCCCGCGCCTGCGGCGCCGTCGCCAGATGAAGAAGACGCGTTCGTACCGGGGGAAGGGGAGATTTCCCCTCCCGAAATTCATGGCGAGCCCGCTCCAGGCTTGAAGCGGTCGAAGCCGAAGGCGAAAGCCGAACCGCAGCTTCCCGATGTACCCCAAGCGGCGGGCGCAGAAGAGACTGCGGTGGCT
Source organism: uncultured Caulobacterales bacterium (assembly GCA_964342585.1). Taxonomy (GTDB): domain Bacteria; phylum Pseudomonadota; class Alphaproteobacteria; order Caulobacterales; family Parvularculaceae; genus Parvularcula. Next base: position 6,584 of record CAYFHK010000064.1, read on the forward strand.
AGCGTGAAGCCTGAGCCTGATCAGGCGCCCGCGGCTGACAATCCAGTACCAGCATCTAAGATCGAAGCACCTGCGCCCACACAAGAGGCGGCGGCTTTGCGGGCTTTGGAACTCATCAATGCCTTCCGTACCGAGAGTGGTGTTGCGCCGCTCACCTATAGCGAAAGGCTGAGCGATGTCGCGCAGGCCTATGTGATCGACATGGCGGCGCGTGGAGAGGTTAGTGCCCTGACAACTGACGGTTTGAGCGTGGGTAGTCGTCTTTTCAACGCTGACTATCGACCAATGATCGCCGGGAGCGTTGTGGCTGGTGGCTTCACGCGTTTCAGCGATGCGCTGAAGAGTTGGCAGGAGAGCGAGTTGCAGCGCGAGCGGCTCTTACTTCCTCAGGCAAATGAATTTGGTTTCGCGATCATTACCGATCGGCAGTCTACCTATGTCACCTATATCGAGGCGATTATTGCCGCAGAAGTGACACCCACCGTCCCTGAAGACGGATCATAAGGCGTCTTCACATCGGCATGATAGCCCCCGCTGCCGCCGCGCGGATCACGTCGGCGCGGGCACGATAGTCTGCATAAGGCGGTTCGCTCGCCGCAGCGGGTGAAAATAAAATTACCGATCCGACAGCTGTCTTCTGGAGCGCCGCTGTCACCGCCTCTTCGAGCGAGGCCGCTTCGATGAAGGCGACGCCTGCGCGTTTAAGCATCGGGGCAAGCCGTTCACCGGTGGTGCCAAAAACGATGGGTCGCGTCGATCCGTCTGCCTTGATGGCGTCGACAAGCCCTTCAAAACGCTGCCCACGATCCGCGCCTCCTAGGAGGAGGGTGATCGGCTGGTCCGCAAAGCGCCGCATAGCGACGATCGTCGCCTCCGGCACAGTGGCGAGCGCATCATTGACCCAGAGCCGTCCATCCGTGGTCGGCAGTAATTCTTGGCGGGAGGGCAGGCCGTGATACCCTCCAAGATGCTTGCGCAAGGCCTGAACCAAAGTTGTCGGATCCACCGAGTCGAGCAACACCGCGCAAGCCATGCGAAGGGCAGCAAGGTCGCCAGCAGAGTGAAAGCGCTCATTGAGCTCAGCGGCAATCACGCCGTGTTCGCCAATCTGAAGCACGCCCGCCTTCACGGGAACGCGGTCCTCCACCGCGATCACTGAAGAGGGAAGTTCATTCTCGTCGATGATTTGGCGGGGCGCGAAGCCACGCACTGGATTCTCGTAGAAAAACGGGCGGAGCTTCGCTGCACGATAGGCGTCTTCCGAGCCATGCCACGTTGTGTGCTCTTTATAGAGACTGGTCACGACATGCGTATACGGACCGTTTGGCAGGTCGTGCATCATGTAGGAAGAGAGCTCAAGCACGGGGTGGGTGGCAACGGGCAGTTTCTCGTCAAGCGGCGGGGCACCGATATTGCCAAGCGCCGCTGTCGGTAGGCCGAGGCGCTCGAGGAGAAACGCAATCATTGAGACCGTTGTGCTTTTTCCCTTGGTCCCTGTAATCGTGAGCGTGTCTGCGGGGGCAAGGTTCTCAATCCAGTACCCTGTCGGTGTTGTGATGCGCAGCCCACGTGCGCGAGCAGCGGCCAAAACCGGGTGGACAGGGGGAAGGCCAGGCGACCGCAAAAGAAGCGTGTCGTCGCGGAGATGATCGAGCGCTGATTTTTCTGACACCCACTTCAGCCTCGGATCTTGACGGTCGGCAAAGGGGGCGGGCCCATCCTCGCCGCGTTGGTCGGCGACGACGATCTGTTTGTCTGTGTGCTTCAAGAAGTAGCGGACGGCGGCTTGGCCTTCGACGCCATATCCAAGGATCAATACGTTGCTCACTTAGAAAGCTCCATGGCCGTCGCGCGAATATGGCTGGGAAGGCTGCCGCGATCTGTAGCGGTGAGCGCTGTTTGCAAGTTGGCGGCGAGATCTTCGTTGGATGAGAGCGCGAGAATTTCTGGCAGCAAAGTCCGCACAGCGAGCGTATCAGCCCAATCATCCTTTTGTGCGGCTTGCCATAGGGCGACGCGCGCCTCGTCGATCGTTCCAACACAATCCCAAGGCTTCTGTTCGGTTAGGCCGCAAATCTCGCGGTAGAACGGCAATAGGGTCTCGCGATCCAAGAAGCGCTCACCAAAGATTTCTTCACCCGCAGCCCGGTCGATAAAGGGGCTCAGGATGAGGGAAGTGAAGGCGCATTTTGCGCATTTTCCGCACCATCGGGGTGGCGCGTCCCCATCAATACGGAAATTTTGATTGCAACTGGTGAAGTGCGGGAATGCTGATGTGATCTGAGCGAAGGCCCGTCCGATCCATAGCTCCGAGAATGGACGCAGAATAGAATAGAGGTGCGGCGGCTCGGCCATCGCTTCGGCGAGCGCCGCGCGGATTTTCGCTTCGAACTCGCTAGATTTCGAATACTGGTGATTGGCGGTCACGTCACCAGATACAAGCGTTGGTTCGTCTGCTGATCTTTCATTGGCAAACACGACCTGGCTCATGCCCGTCGCCGCGGCATAAATCGTCAGCATCAATTGATTTATCGCCGTGATCGGCACGTGCCCGTTAAAGCCGTGCGGCGTGGCGGCTTTGAGGCGTGGATCGAGCCGTCGCCATAAAAAGTGCACCGGGTCCGGCGCGGTTCGGTTGATGGCGTTTGCCACGGCTTGTGACAACACCACGGAGCAAAGCGTGACCGGGTCGCCAGTACGATCGATGATGGCTTTTGCGACATACGAATCTTTGCCGCCGCCAAACGCGACGAGGGCGGGCCCGCCCGTCACAGGTGCGGTATGCTGGCCGTGATCAGCGGCGACTTCTTCCCCCTCAATCGCCAGATCGGCAGGATAGGGCAGTCCAGCGCGGACGTAAAATTCAGCAAGACCTTCCGTGTAGAGTGCTTTTGCCATGTCACGCGCTGCGGGTCCCATGGCGGGGAGGCGCAACTGCCGGGCTGCGCCAAGCTTATAATAACTGACCCCAAGCGCGACGGAGAGCAGGGTGCCGAGACCAGCGCCCGTCTCGCGTAGGAAATGCGCCACCTCATGCTGTGCGCCTGGGAAATGCACTTCTTCCACCAAGTCGCCGAACCGCGAGCACCGAAAATGCGCGCGAAAGCCATTGTCGGTGTCACACGTCCAAGAGAGGATATCGAAATGGTCGGCGCGGCGCGCATCGGTCTGGGTCACGCGCATGGCAATACCGCTCGGCGTGGGCCGGGGGCAAGCCTGCCCTATAAGAAGCGAACGGCAATCACCATCGTGCCCAAAATGAGACCGCCCCGCGGGCTTTCGGCATCCTCTTCCGTCCCCTCCGGCCAGTAATGCAAGAACGGCCGATCGGGCGCCGTGATCAGCGCATAGGAGCCTGCCGTTGGCGTGCGTCGGCGGTGGTCGAAGATGAAAAGGGACTCGCCGGGGAAATTCTGTGTGTATGGCGCCGCCTCAACAAATGCGGCAAACAACTCGCCTTTCCGCGCGCTGATCGAGATGAAGTCGACGGCGTGTTTATGGAGTTGGCCTTCCTCGAACAGCTCGCGAGTTGTCAACAAACGTGAGGGGATGACGGGAACGTGGAACAGCGCGCGCGAAAGATAGCTGCTGCTGGCATAAGCGGCGCCGCGCGGCTCGAACGTTTCCCCACCTGCGAGCCAGCCTAACGACACATCCAGCGCTTCAGCCAATTTTGCGAGCATAAGTTGCCGCGGATTGTGTACGTCAGCTTCCCAGTTCGCCACGGTTGGCTGCGTCACGCCCAAACGATGGGCTAGCGCCTCTTGATTGAGATCTTGTGCCTTTCGCGCCCACCGAATGCGGCGCCCGATCGAAGAGGTCTCTTCGCTGGGCGCGGTGTGCGGGTGCGGGCGAGGCGGGGAGGGATAATCAGTCGTCATTATGAGGTTATTTTATATCATCTACACTGTTACAATATCTATCTTACGTCGTTCTTTGATGTCTTCCAGTAAATCTTTGGGATTTTTCAATTTCCTGCAAGCTGCACCTATAGACAACACGTCTCTCCGTTGGTTAAAAATTTCTTGCCTGATGAGGAGGTGACCCATGTCTGATTACTGTTCCAACGATGGAGCGAGTCGTTTGCAAGGTCTCATTCGGGACTACTGGCGCAAACAAGGCTTCGACGTAAACGTCGAGCTCATTCATGAGGGTTTTGTGTCCACTATGCGTTCGTCGCGGTTCGATATTCGCAGCGATATGGTGAACGGGATGCCCCGGCGTATCACGCCGGCCCACAAAGCCAATTGATAAGGCGCTGACCCGCAAGGGCCTATTCCCCGAGTTCGGCAGCATGTTGCGCTGCCCAGTTGAAGATGAGTTGTGGCAGCGCTTCGAAATGATCGAAGCGCTGTTCGCGTTTGGGATCTAAATTCTCCGTGTTGCCATAGCCAAAACTCGCAATGGCGCAGCGCATCCCTGCTGCGCGCGCCGCGCCACGGTCTGTATCGGTATCGCCGATCATGATGCCATGTGGCCGATTTGTGCGGCGCAAGATCTCAAGCAAGGGCGCGGGATCGGGTTTATAGGTCGGCAGACTATCACGCCCCAAAATGACCTGGAAATGATCGCGTAGGCTGAGCATTTCCAGGAGCGGGAAGGCCAACGCTTCTAATTTGTTCGTGCAAACCGCCAATGTCGCGCCCGCTGTGGCGAGACGCTCGAGGGTGGCCTCGCAGCCGGGGAAGGGCGCGGAATGGTCCGCAATATGGTCGCGATAATAGTCAACAAAGGCCTCGAGCATCGCGTCCCCGCGCTCATCCTCGGGGAAGGTTTTTTCTTGATAAGCAAAACCAGCGCGTAGGAGCGCGCGCGCGCCATGGCCGACCATGCCGCGAACTTTTTCGGGTGGCACGGCCCAGAGGCCTTGCGCCTGAAGGATAACATTGAGCGTCGCCGTCAGATCCGGCGCGCTGTCCACCAACGTGCCGTCCAAATCGAAAATGACAACGAATTGCGAAAGATCGGTCGTCCCCATGGGAAGGCTTTCGCCGGTTTCTCGCACCGGCACAATAGCTGCACCTCCCATCGAACGCTGCCATAGCCGTCATCTATTTTAACAGAACGTGTGTTCAGTTGCGGGGCCACGCTTCTTATGAGGGTGACATTGGGAGACGATGATGGCGAAGACAGAGCTGTCCACGATCATTTTGGCCGCCGGGCACGGCACGCGAATGCGCTCGAGCTTGCCCAAGGTGATGCATCAGATCGCGGGCCGGCCGATGCTGCATCATGTGATGGCAACCGCGCAGGCTTTAGGGTCGACCCGCCAGGTGGTCGTGGTGGGGGTGCAAGCCCCGCAAGTTGGCGACGCCGCGAAGGCCTTCGATCGTGATGCCGCCGTTGCCGTGCAGGACCCGCCCCAGGGCACGGGCGATGCCGTCAAAGTCGCGATGCCTCAGCTTGAAGGCGCACAGGGCATTGCGATCATTCTTTACGCAGATACACCGCTGATCACAGAGGAAACCCTCCGTCAGCTGATCGATAAGGTTGAGAGCCAAGCGGATGTCGCTGTGCTCGGCTTTGAGGCTGAAGAGCCCGGCGCCTATGGCCGGTTGATTCTCGGACGAGATGGCGATTTGGAACGCATTGTCGAGGCAAAAGACGCGTCTCCTGACGAATTGGCGGTGACCTTGTGCAATTCCGGCGTGATGGCGGTGCGCATCGAGTCGTTGCGCGAATATCTGCCGCAAATCACAAATGAGAACGCCAAGAAAGAATACTATCTCACCGATCTGATTGGTCTGGTGACCGGGGCAGGCAAGCGCGCCGCGGTAGTGACCGGCAGCAGCCATGAGGTCTTGGGCGTCAACAATCGCCAGGAGCTAAGCGTTGCGGAGAGCGTTTTCCAGGATCGTTGCCGCGCCCGGATGATGGAAGACGGCGTGACGCTCGTCGATCCGCAAACGGTTTATTTTAGCTACGACACTTTGATTGCTTCTGATGTGACCGTCGCGCCAAACGTCGTTTTTGGCCCCGGGGTGGTGATCGAGACGGGCGCGCGGATTGAGGCATTCTCCCATCTTGAAGGCTGCATCGTGCGGGAGGGTGCGGGCGTTGGCCCCTTCGCGCGGATCCGTCCGGGGTCTGATTTGGGCCCCGGCGCGAAGGTCGGCAATTTTGTCGAAACGAAAAAGGCAGTGCTCGGCGCCGGCGCCAAGGTGAGCCATCTCACCTATCTGGGCGACGCCAAGGTTGGGGCGGAGGCCAATATCGGGGCCGGCACCATTACCTGTAACTACGATGGCTTCGGCAAATTCGTCACCGAAATTGGCTCGGGCGCCTTCGTCGGTTCGAACAGTGCGCTGGTGGCGCCGGTGAAAATTGGCGACGGTGCGTATATCGGTTCTGGTTCCGTGGTGACGAAGGATGTGGCCCCGGATGCGCTGGCCGTGGGACGTGGACGGCAAGTTGAAAAAGCCGGCTGGGCGGCGAGTTTCCGTGCACGCCGGATCGCCGAAACCGGCGACAAGTCGTCCTAAGTATTCGTGGAAGGATCGTTTTATGTGCGGCATTGTTGGCATTCTGGGCAAGGAAGATGTGTGCGGCGCGCTGGTCGATGCCTTGAGCCGTCTTGAGTATCGCGGATACGACTCGGCAGGGATTGCCACGCTGGAGCAAGGCGCGCTCGACCGCCGCCGCGCCGTGGGCAAACTTTCCGCCCTGCGCGAGGTGCTGGCGTCGTCTCCCTTGGCTGGCAGTGTTGGTATCGGTCACACCCGGTGGGCGACCCATGGCGCGCCGACAGAGGCCAACGCGCACCCCCATGCCGCTGAAGGCGTGACCCTTGTACACAACGGGATCATCGAGAACTTTGCAGATTTGCGCCGTGAGCTGACGGGGGAAGGTTGCCAGTTTACGACCCAGACAGACACGGAGGTGATCGCGCACCTGATCAGCAAGGCATTGAGCGAAGGACTCTCACCGAAAGAGGCGTTCGCGAAAAGTCTGGAACGTCTCGAAGGCGCTTTCGCTCTGGCCGTTCTGATCGATGGGGCACCGGACACGATCTTTGCGGCGCGCCAAGGCAGCCCGCTCGCCATCGGGCGGGGCGAGGGGGAGATGTTCATCGGCTCAGACGCTTATGCGCTCGCGCCCTTCACCAATCGCGTGACCTACCTTTCTGATGGCGATTGGGCCGTTGTGACCCGCGAGGGCGCAACGCTCTATGATATGTCGGGCAAGGAAATTACGCGTCCGGAGAAAATGTCAGACGCCTCGGCAATCTTGGTCGATAAGGCAGGTCACCGCCATTTCATGGCGAAAGAAATTCACCAGCAGCCTGAAGTGATCGGCCACACGCTGGCCGCCTATCTCGACCCCGTGAACCGCCAAGTGCGCTTGCCCGATGGAGGGATCGATTTTGCGAAGGTCGATCGCCTCACGATTTCGGCTTGCGGCACGGCATATTACGCGGGGCTCACGGCGAAATATTGGTTCGAGCGGTTCGCCAAGCTGCCGGTGGAGGTCGATATCGCCTCCGAGCTTCGGTATCGCGACGTGCCCTATCCCGAGTGCGGCGCCGCGCTTTTCGTTTCGCAATCCGGCGAGACCGCCGACACCCTCGCCGCGTTACGCGATGCCAAAGCGGCCGGACAGAAGATCGGCGCGGTGGTGAATGTCCCCGAAAGCACGATCGCGCGCGAGGCGGACGCGCTTTATCCCACCCATGCCGGGCCCGAGATCGGTGTGGCCTCGACGAAGGCGTTCACTTGCCAGCTCGCGACATTGGCATGCCTCGCCATCGGGGCTGCCGTGCAGCGCGGGACGATCGACGCCGACATGGAGGCTGAGCTGCTCGCCGATTTGTTGGAAACGCCCCGGCATGTGGCCGAAGCTTTGGTGCTCGATGAGGCGATCAAAGCGTTGAGCGCTGACGTCGCGCAGGCTCGCGACGTGCTCTATCTGGGCCGCGGAACGAGTTTCCCAATCGCCTTAGAAGGTGCGTTAAAACTAAAAGAAATCAGCTACATACACGCGGAAGGTTATGCGGCAGGTGAGCTAAAACACGGCCCCATCGCGCTGATCGATGAGAAGGTGCCGGTGATCGTGATCGCGCCGAAGGATCGGCTGTTTGAGAAGACCATCTCGAATATGCAGGAAGTCATGGCGCGGGGTGGCAAGTGCTGCCTCATCTCTACCGCCGAGGGCCTCGCGGAAGCGCGCAAAGGCGGCAAGCCCTGGGCCGAGATCGAGGTGCCAGCCGGTCCGGATTTCCTGTTCCCGATCACCACGGCAGTCGCGGTGCAGCTCATCGCGTATCACACTGCAGTGGCCAAGGGCACGGATGTGGATCAGCCGCGCAACCTCGCCAAATCCGTCACCGTAGAGTGAAAAACAGGGTTAACCTTCGCGGTCGCAATACGCCGTAACATAGCATTATTTCATCTTCACCGCTTCGCACCCCATAGTTTGATACAAGCAGGGCGTGAA